>CBDUSK010000018.1:0-12927 GCA_965369915.1 uncultured Phycisphaerae bacterium | reverse complement strand
AACCTAGCGGTTAACAGCCGCTCGCTCTACCAATTGAGCTATCGGGGAATAGCCTTAGGCAATAAGACTAAATATTGTCTATATTTCGGCCTATTTGTCAATGTTTCTGTGGGTTTTTTGCGGGTAATTAACAAAAAAAACATCCAGACTGGACATTCGGCATGAAATCTGCTATAATACCGCGTTTGGCAGGGGGCGTTCACGTCCGGATTTGTATTAAGCCAAATTTATTAACTCCAAACAACAGGATAGCCGAACAATAGAATATGTCGAGTCAAAACCCAAATATTGATGGTTTTACGATCATTAAGCGGCTCGGAACCGGAGCTCGCACCGTGATATATCTTGCTACGGATCAAGCTACAAAGCAGTCCGTTGCGCTTAAATGGATCGCTCTTGAAAAACCTGAAGATAGCCGGATATTTGAGCAGATCGAGGTTGAATACAAAGTGGCCAAGCAGCTTGACCATCCGTATCTTCGAAAGTGCTATAAGCTCATAAAGAAGCGTAAGCTATTGCGTACAAATGAGATATTGCTTTCTATGGAGATGTTTCCGGGCCAGTCCTTAGAAGATGCTCCCTCACTTAGCCTCGGCGATGTGCTTTTGGTATTCCGGATGATCGCTACAGCCTTAAACTCCATGCACCAGAAAGGTTTTGTCCATTGCGACGTCAAGCCGAACAATATCCTTATCAGTAAAGCCGGCGCCATAAAGATCATCGATTTCGGGCAAAGCTGTAAGATAGGCACCATTAAATCTCGCATTCAGGGAACGCCCGACTATATAGCTCCGGAGCAGGTACACCGGGAACATCTTAGCCATCGGACCGATATTTTCAATCTCGGCGCGACAATGTACTGGGCGCTTACCGGTAAAAACGTCCCCACGCTGATTCCTAAAAAAAATGAGTTCGGTATGCCGATCGTTCAAAAAAAACGCAGGACTCCACATGAAATATACAGTAAGATCCCTAAAAAAGTTTCGAATATAGTTATGGACTGTGTCTGCGAAAAACCATCGGACCGGCCCGAGAACATGGCAGAGGTAACTGCCAGGCTCGATGTATTGATACGGGAAATCTTCGGGAATAAAATCACTAATAATGGCTCAGGAAATAATTGATCTTTGTGTTCAGGCCGCGGAACTTAACTATTCGGCGAAGTACCGCAAGGGCAATATTCTCGAACTTCCCGGTGAAGGTAAGGTCATAATCACCGGTGACCTGCATGGGCACAGGCGTAATTTTGAAAAGATCGTTACGTTTGCTGATCTTCAGAACAATCCCGGAACTTTTCTTGTTTTACAGGAGATCCTTCACGGAGGTCCTGAAGATGAATTCGGCGGATGTCTTTCGTTTGAGCTTTTTTTTGAAATACTCCGCTTTCAGCTTCAACATCCCCAGCAGGTATTTCTGATCCTCGGTAATCACGACACGGCTATTATCAATGATAATAATGTTCTCAAGGTCGGCAAGGAAATGAACGAGGCGATGAAGGCCGCCATGAAAAGATGCTACTGTGACGAGTACCATCTTGTCATGGACGCTCTTAGAAAATATCTTCTTTCTCAGTTCTTGGCCGTTAGAACTCCAAACAGGATTTGGATGTCGCACTCGCTGCCTGCCGACCGTTATGTCGAGGGCTTTGATACCGACGTATTCCAAAAACACCTGAAACCAAACGATCTGAAACGTTCCAAGCCGGTTTATCTTCTGACCTGGGGCAGAAGGCACAGCAAAGAAGCCATCGAGAAACTTTGCCGGCTTTTCGAGGTGGATATCTTCATACTCGGTCATCAACCACAGGAATCGGGTTTTGCACATACTCAGGAAAATCTCATAATTCTCGCTTCTGACCACAATCATGGTTGCCTTATCCAGTTTGATTTGGCACAATCTTATTCTGCCGTCGACTTGATCGGCAGCATCGTTCCGGTGGCTTCGATAGCCTGAGGAAAATTTTACCTGCTTGTAATTCAAAAGGGAGTCTGTTTTAGTGTTTTGGTATTATTATGATTACCTTGCGGCGACGGCAATAGTTTTACAGGTGCTGTTTTTGTTCAATACGTATCAAAACTATCGCTACGCCATAAAAAAAAGCGCAAGGGACAATTTATTTTATCATCCCTGCACTCTGCTTACGATCCCCTGCAAGGGGATTGACAGCGCATTTGAGCGGAACATCAAATCTCTTTTTGACCTTGATTACCAGGGCTATTATTTACACTTTGTGGTGGAAGATATCACGGATCCTGCCTATGAGGTTTTGTGCCGGCTCAAAGACAAACTTGCTTCGAGTTCCAAAGCCCTTGACGTCCGGATTCTTGTTGCGGGACATTCAGACAACTGCGGCCAAAAGATATATAATCTTTTGTATTCCTGTTCCAATGCGCCGAAAGGAGTAGAGGTCTTTGCCTTTGCCGATTCCGATGCCTGTCTTAGACCCGATTGGCTCAGCCATCTTGTATATCCGCTTCGCAGCAGCTCCAGGCGTGGAGCTTCGACCGGTTATCGCTGGTTCGTTCCGCAGCAGAACAATCTGCCCTCGCTGGTATTGTCGGCCATAAATGCCAAGATAGCACAGATGCTCGGCAGCAGTATCTTCAATAAAGCCTGGGGAGGCTCCATGGCGATACGAACAGAGACTTTCTATCGTATCGGTCTTGACAAGATATGGGAAAATGCCCTGAGCGATGATCTTTGTCTTTCCCGAGCCGTCAAAAAGGCCCATATGAAAGTGGTCTTTGTCCCGGCGTGCCTTGTCGCATCATATGAAAAAACCACATGGGTGAAGCTTTTTGAATTTGTAAGAAGACAGTTTCTTATCACGCGGGTAACAATGCCCGGGACCTGGTGGTTCGGCATGTTCAGCAGCGTCTATTCCCTGGCCGGTCTCTGGGCAGGAGGCGCTCTCGCCGTATACGCAGGCTTTACGGATCAATCTAACCTGAAACTTTATATCTCTGTGCCTGTGCTCTTTTTTTTAGGGCAGATGATACGTGCAGGCCTGAGACAAAAGATGATCGTAAAATTGCTGCCTCATGAAGCTGAAAGGCTAAAAGCCGCGATCATTACCGATATTCTGGGAAACTGTGTCTGGTCATGGCTGTTGTTCTTCTGTATCCTCTCTTCGGCTTTTGGAAGAACGATCACCTGGCGGGGTATACGATACAGACTCATAGGCCCGACGGAAATAAAGATCATCTCTTCCCGGCAGGAGGAACAATGAAAGGTCGCAATTACATTACTTTGCACTGCCGATGAGGTAGATACGGTTCTTTCCACTGCGTTTTGCCTCAAGCATGGCTTTGTCGGCCTGCACGAAAAGTTCTTCGGTATTTAAGCCGTCGCGGGGGAAAGAGGCTAATCCGCCGCTTATCGTAAGTTCTCCTTTACCGCCAGTGCCGAGAAATGTAAGTTCTGTCGAGCTTATCTGTTTCCTGAATCGTTCGGACATGAAAAACGCCTCATGAGGATGTTCGGCGTCGGCCATGCGCCGCTCGGATTCGGTCTGTTGTGAAATATCGCCCTTGCTCCATTCGGCGGGACAGTCCCAGAAGATTACGGCGAACTCGTCTCCACCGATCCTGCCGATGATGTCATGCCCCCGGCAGCAGCGTTTCATCATTATTGCCGCCTGTTTCAGTACCATGTCTCCGATGGGGTGACCATACGTGTCGTTGTAATGCTTGAAGTCGTCGATATCGAAGACGAACAGGCTTACCTGCATATCCTCTTGCTTCGCCTGTTTTATGATCTGCCGAAGAAATTCGCGGACGTATCGTCTGTTTTTTAAACCCGTAAGGTCATCTTCTGTCGCAAGCTTTTCCAGTTCCTTTATCCGCTTTTCCAGGTGACCGGTCGGGACAGGGCGTGTTTGTTGAATGGGCAAAGTTTTCTTCGAGGTCAGTTTGCCGTTGTTATCGAAGATATCCTTATCGGCTGGGCAAATAAAATAATCGTTTGCCGGGCTTTGTATTCTGCCTTTTACCGAAGTCATCTCTCTGGCTTTTGGCTCTTCGTGCATCTGTGCCAGAAGGATTATCCTTGCATCGCGGCTTGCCTGACGCAGAGGGTTGAGAGTCGATTCCAGTTGGCCCGGAAAATTAGCCATTACGATATATATCTTTTCGAAACTTTCGCTCGATGCCAGGGTGATCGCATCAAGCAGGCTTTCGCAGTGTCTGTATCCAGGCCTGCTTAATTTCGCCGAGTCATCGAAAGCATCTGAGGCATTGCCCACCAGCAATACGCTCGGTATATCACCTCCGGATGAACGGCCGTTTGTGTTGGTCCGGTTTGGGAGCGGTTTTTCCATCTTTAAATACCCAAATACCCTCGTAATCTCCTATATTATATGATAACAGAAATTACAAAAAAGTCAATTCAAATCCATTTTTTGGAATGAACCAACGCAATGAAGTCAAAAAACAATGTTTTTTGACTATTCTAAAGCAGGCAGGCTGTCGAGCATCGTCTGGGCCTGTTCACGGAAAATGCTCCTGGGGTACAACTCAATGAAACTGGTCAGTTTTGTTCTTGCCTCGGCGAGATATGTGTCCTTGTCCTCTTCTTTCGTCTGCGGGTCCTTCCACAAGCCGATGTTTAAGAGTCCGAGTTCATAATGGGCCTGTATTCCCCCGTCGGTTTCGGCGAATTGTTCGCTGAGGCTTTTGAGTTGTTGGGCCCTTAGCTTGGTATCCGTGATCAGCATGACCCGGGCCAGAAGGATATTATCACGAAGCGGATCGTCTTTGCCTATCTCTTTTAAAAAACCGTCCAGTTGCTCACGATAGTCTCTGGCATAAGGGTTGAGGATCACGAATTTTGCCAGCCTTGCTTTTGCCGAATCTTCGTCGCTGCGGTTCTCTATGCTGATCAATGCCATCAACTCCCTGAGTTTTCTCTGCAGTTCTTTGAGTTTAAAAGTTGTCATGACAGTCGAAACCGGCTCGGCAAAAACCGTAAAGAGGTTCTCTTGTGCGCTCTGAGAATGGTTTGAAATTTCGAGTTGTTTTTCTAACATTATTACCGCTACGTCACTCAGTTCAATGGCCTTTTCAAATTCTCCCTGCCCCGCAAGGTGCATGGCAATTCGCCATCTGGCTTCAAGGGCCTCGGCACTTTGGGGAAATTCGTCGTAAAGCTTGTACCAGATCGGAAGGTTTTCACGGTGGGGGTAGTCGCTATAGAAATGCAATACTTCGGTCTGTCCGATCAGACGGATATCAGGGGTGTATTCGTTCAGCATAGCCTTATAATAAAGTGCGATCGGCATACGTTTTTTACTGGTGGTGCGTTTGCCGATGAACAGTTCATACTGGTTCAGAAGCCACTGTCTTTTTGCTTGATAATTGAATTCGGGTGGCATTTTGAACCAGTTCGGCCAGCGGTCATAGCCCAGCTGGATCTGGATTTCCTGTTTCAACTCTTCCCTGAGAAGTATCGGCTCGGTGGGATAAAACAATCCCGCCAGGAAGCTTTGAGTGCCGGTGTCTTTTATTGTTTCATCGATGGCGTCAGTCAGCCGGTGGTCATAAAACTCGCGGACTTCTTCCGGATTGTTGCCGGCAATGTATAATTGATAATCCAGTTCTGCAAAACTGATCTGAGTTTGGAACAGCAAAACAGCAACCCCGAGAAATATAGCGTTAACACACCATACCAGACCCGGCCGATACCGTGTAAAGTGTCCGATACCTATAACGATCCCGGCGATACTCAATGATGCCAGCCACGCACTTATCCACGGGGCGAAGGAAAACCCCCACCTTATAGGGTCGCTGCTCTGGCTGCTTCCGAACGCCGCCCAGTATATGAGTTGAGGAGCCATGCAAAGAGCGATCGCGATGAAACGTGAGCGAAATCGAAACGGCCGGCAGGCCGCCGCTATGCAACTGACAAGGAGAAATAATCCGAATAACGGGAGCTTTACGACAAACACTACACTGAGGATCATTATCAGGCTGTAACGGAAGCTTAAAAGCTGGCTGATCAGCACAGGGCAAACCGCCAATATACCCATCAAAAGGCCGAGTACCGTGATCTGCCAGGGATACTCGTAAATGCTCAGCGGGCTGATAATGAATCGTCCCAGACTTGAGGTGCCAGGCTCGGTCATGCCGGCCATATCCAGAACAAGCGGGACACCGGTTAGTATCTTGGACCAGAAAAAACACGTCAGTAAATAGACAATGACCGCCAGCCCCCAGCAACGCCGAACATTAGCATGACTGTAATGCAGCGTCGGCCCGACCGTCATAAACGATTTTGACGGCCCCATCGGTTTTTCTGTTCCATTCTCCGCCATCACACACAAAAATCCGCCGCCGGAAATATCCAGCCGCCGGTTCCTATAAATTTTCTTTATTTATCAGATTTTATGCCCGGATGATATCGGCGATCTTCATCAGCCTGCTGGTATTGTCTCGTTCGGCTTCGCTCAGTTTACTGTAAATAAATTTTATCGTTTCGTGAAGTTCCGGGATCACTACGTGCTCCAGCACGTTTACCCTTCGACGGGTCATCTGCAATTCCGTAGCCAAAAGTTGTGCCTGTTTTTCTTTTTCCGCTAATTCGATAAGGCTGTCAAAAGCTCGTTCCAGGGCCCTTAACGCTACGTCCAGCTCCCCGCTGGTCGTCGCAAAACCGTAACACATGATATCACCTGATATCTCTTTTGCAAGCTCCGGAACTTTTACGCTCATTATGCTGGAAAAGCTGATCACCAGGCTGAATTTCTTTGTTGGAACATCAAGTGCTGCGTTAATATCCTCCGGCTCCATAGTGGCTCGTGCCATCATGAACCGCCGGGATGTTTCGAGCATTTCTTTTTCGACTCGGTCACGCAGGGGTTTTATCGCTCCGGCGATCTTGACTAATTGTCTGCATATCTCGTCACGTTTCTGACTGAGCAGACGATGACCCCGCGCAGCAAGCGCTACGCGCTTACGAAGCCGAAGGTTTTCCATTCTTGTTGCATTGACATTTTCAAGCATACTGTATCCTGTTATTTTTTCCTGAATTTCGGCATATACTTTGCGATAAGATCCGTGTCGATACGTTTCAGTTCAGTGTCCTCGAAGACGCTGAGCAGTTCCCAGCCCAGATCGAGCGTCTGTTCTATCGTGCGGTTCTCGTAATAGCCTTGCGAGATATATCTTGCTTCGAAATCGTTTGCATAGGCCATATACTTCTGATCTTCCGCCGACAGGGCAGCTTCTCCAAGTATCGTCGCCAGTTCCTGGGCTTCTTTGCCGCGGGCATAAGCTGCGTAAAGCTGGTTGTAAAGGTCCGCATGGTCTTCGCGAGTTTTGCCTTCACCGATCCCTTTGTCTTTAAGCCTTGAAAGACTCGGCAAAACATCCACCGGCGGCGATACCGCCTTTCTATGAAGGGCTCTGCTCATAATGATCTGACCCTCGGTGATATATCCTGTTAAGTCCGGCACCGGGTGGGTCTTGTCATCTTCCGGCATCGTCAGCACCGGCACCATGGTTATCGAGCCCTTTTTGCCTTTTATCCTCCCCGCTCGTTCATAGATCGTCGCAAGGTCGGTATAGAGATAACCCGGATAGCCGCGTCTTCCGGGAACTTCCTTTCTTGCCGCACTGATCTCACGAAGGGCCTCGCAGTAATTTGTCATGTCGTTAAGTATCACCAGGACCTGCATATTTTCTTCGAAGGCCAGGTACTCCGCTGCCGTAAGCGCCAGCCTCGGCGTTGCGATACGTTCGATAGCCGGGTCATCAGCCAGGTTAATAAACAGAACGGCTCGCTCGATGGCACCGGTTTCCGTCAGGTCGTCGATAAAGAACTGAGCGGCCTCGAAGGTAATGCCCATGGCCGCAAAGACAACGGCGAATTCCTCGCCTTCGCCGAGTACCGTTGCCTGACGAGCTAATTGAGCGGTTATCTCGTCATGAGGCAGACCCGCTCCGGAGAATATCGGAAGTTTCTGGCCTCGCACCAGCGGGTTCAGGCCGTCGATCGTCGATATACCCGTCTGGATAAACTCATTTGGAAAATTCCTTGCGTATGGGTTGATCGGGTTGCCGTTGATATTCATCTTCTTGCGCGGGATGATAGGCGGGCCGTCGTCTTTGGGAATTCCCGTTCCGTTGAAAACCCTGCCTAATATCTCCGGCGAAAGACCCAGTTCCATGGGCTTGCCGAGAAACCGGACCGTGCTTTTGTCGATATTTATCCCTTCGGTACCCTCAAAGACCTGCACCAGGACCTTGTCGTTTTCCACCTGCAGTATCTGCCCATGCCGTATCGAGCCGTCGGCGATCTCAATATCGACGATATGGCCGTACTTGGCATCGACAACCGATTCCACCAGCATCAGCGGTCCGTAAATCTTTGAAACGGTTTTGTACTCTTTCAGCATTTCTAAAACTCCTGTTCTTTACTTCTTACGGTTTATTCAAATACCCGCTGTCAACCCGTCGTTAAAGCCTTCATCTGCGAGTCGATCGTATCGCGAATGGCGATGATCTTTGATATCTCGGATTCGTCGATATAGCTCGACCTCGCGATCTCTTCTCGTACGTCCAGGGCGAATATCGCGCTCGTCTCGACTCCCCTTTCTACTGCCGCCAGGGCCTGGGCATGAAAGTGCAGGATCGCTTTTAGTATCTCGAACTGTTTTTCCATCGAGGTATAGGTGTCGACCTTGTGGAAAGCGTTCTGATGGAGGAAGTCTTCACGGATAGTCCTTGTCGTCTCGAGGATTACCCTGTCCCTGGCTGATATCGACTCGGCACCGACCAGCCGGACGATCTCGATAAGCTCGGCTTCCTGCTCCAGAAGGATCATGGATTCCTGGGACATTTTTGCCATCTCTTCACCACGGTCCTTGTCGGCGAAAGAGTCGGACAGGTACTGCTTATAGAACGAATAGCTTGTTAGCCAGTCGATCGCAGGGAAATGTCTTTGCTGGGCCAGTCTTCCCTGAAGCGACCAGAAAACCTTCACCACATGCAGTGTTGCCTGAACCACCGAGTCCGAAAGGTCACCGCCCGGAGGACTCACCGCACCGATTATCGAAAGGGTGCCTTGGCGGTCAGGCGAGCCTGCACAGACGAATCTGCCCGATCTTTCGTAGAACGATGCGATCCGTGCACCAAGATAAGCGGGATACCCTTCTTCGGCAGGCATTTCTTCCAGCCTTGTCGATATTTCTCTCATCGCTTCTGCCCATCGGCTCGTACTGTCGGCCATAAGAGCTACCGAGTAACCCATATCCCGGTAATATTCCGCGATGGTTATTCCCGTATAAACTGATGCCTCTCTTGCCGCCACCGGCATATCGGATGTGTTGGCGAGCAGCACCACTCGTTTCATCAGGGGTTCGCCGCTTCTTGGGTCCTTCAGTTCCGGAAATTCTTTAAGCACGTCCGTCATCTCGTTGCCGCGTTCGCCGCAGCCGACATAAACCACCACGTCCGCTTCGACCCATTTAGCAAGCTGGTGCTGTACCACCGTTTTGCCCGTTCCGAACGGTCCCGGTACGCACGCTGTTCCCCCCTTGGAGATCGGAAAAAACGTATCGATGACACGCTGACCGGTGATAAGCAGTTCGTTCGGTGCAAGACGTTGTTTGGCCGGTCTTGGGCTTCGGACAGGCCATTTCTGCATCAGCTTAAGTTCGGTTTTGCTGCCGTCCTGGCCTGTTACGACCCCGATCGTTTCTTCAACGCTGTATTCACCTTCCTTAAGACTTTCAAGCGTGCCGCTTACTCCCTGGGGGACCATTATCTTGTGCAGCATCAGTACTGTTTCCTGAACTTGGCCGATGATGTCGCCGCCGGTAACCGTTTGTCCAACCTGGGCGGTGGGTTTGAATTGCCATTTTACATCTCTTTTCAGACCCGGAAGAGCGCTTCCACGAGTGATGTAATCACCCTGAAGCTCCACCAACTGGTCCAGCGGCCTCTGGATACCGTCGTAAATACTTGAGGTCAACCCCGGGCCGAGTTCGACGCTCAATGGAGCGCCGGTGTTTACGACTTCTTCGCCGGGGCCTATGCCGACCGTGTCCTCATAGACCTGGATACTCGCAAGGTCGGCATGAAGTTCCACGATCTCACCGATAAGGTTTTCCTGACCGACCCGCACCACGTCGTACATCCTGGCACCTGTCATGTTTTCGGCTACCACGACCGGGCCTGCCACCTTGACTATCCTGCCTTTACTTGATTCACTCATCTCTTAAAACCTTCAATAGTAATATCTGCTTGTCGTTTACGTAAAATTTATCTAATTAGCAAGAATATCGATTCCCGTTGCGATTTTCAGTACCTTGCCTAATTCTCTGGTTGCGAAGCCTTCCGATTCGGTGGTAAAGGGCACAACAACTATACATGGCATCGGATGTTTTACCGTAGTCGCGAAAACTTCCTGCGCCATCGGTGCCACGTTCTCGGCCACTACGATCAGCGCGTATTGTTTCTGTAATATTTCACTTGCGGTCTGAGCGACATTCTCGGGATCCGCTTCCACGGCGAAGGTATCCAGACCCAGCGCAGAAAACGGCATCACAAAATCCGCATTGCCTAAAACCGCCGCTTTACCTTCCATAAATACCTCTGATGGTCATCAATTCCATTCGCCAAGCCTTTCGAGTAGAAGTTTGGTTTCCAGGTTGTTTTTCTTGCCCGTAAGCACCATCCGAACGGTCCTTATTTCGTTTTCCTTCATCATCAAATATGCTATCACCGGCTGAGGCCCCGAAGCGAGCGAACCGGTTGTCCTTAAAAAACCCATCAAATGGTCTTCGCAATCTTTTTCCAGGTGTAAAAAAGACTTTTCCCTTGTCAGATAACCCACTCCCCCCTCGACGACGCCGTGATAGGGCGTTGCGTAAAACAAAGGACCCAGCGCTTCGTAACCGATATCGAGACCGTGAATAAAACGCTCCGTCTCGACGAATCCGCCTTCAATAAATAGATCTCTATCATCTCGTTCAGCTAACTTTAAACGAAGCATCGTCCGGATATTGTTAAGGTCGATCTGAGTTCTGAAAAGCGACCGCAGAAAAACACTGCCCAGATCTATCGCTCTGTTGAGCTTGTAAGCGGCCTGGACCCGGTCAATGCCGTAATCTATCTGACGGATGTCCTTGTTTTCGTAATATCCCAGCACCGCTTGCTCGACCGCATCCTGCAGGTATTCCGGGAACCTGCTGTAGTTTTCCTGTTCGAATATCTCCTCGAACTCTTCTGCCGGTACGCTGCCGTCATCGCTGTAATCCAGGCCTATGGGTTTTTCGGTAACTACCCTGCGGACAGCAAGTCTCATATTGGCAAAGTCTTCTCGTGCACGAAGGATCTCGGCCAGTTCTTCGTCGAGCATAAGTTCTGTGAACAGCTTCCTGACCTCGCAGCGCTTCTCGAGCAGCATCGACTCTATGTCCGAAAAAATTGTTCCCGCCGGGACCGAATATTCACTGCCGCTGAGCATCTCAACCGCTGTTTCGAACTTCTCGGCGTTGGTCATGTCTAAAAACGCGTTTCTGCCTAACATCATGCTTTCGAGCACACGCACTTTTGCCGTAGCAAACCCATAGCGCCAGTCTTCGGCGCCGACCGGAGGATACCGATAAAAATCTATGACAACCTGTTCGCCTGCTGCGTTCATTCCTTGTCCTTACTCGGTGTATCCTGTTCACCGCCGAACAGTTCTACTGCCAGTTCTATTTCCATCTGTTCCTTAGCTTCAGCGAGCAGAACGCCCACGCTCACGTTGACCTGGATATTTCCGCGCCTGAGAATAAAACCTCCGTCGATATCTGCGGTGTCGTTTGCAAGCTGCAGGTTTCCTTTGAATCCCGGGCCTAATTTGCGGTTAACGCGTTTTATCAGCCCGTTGCTGAATCTGCCGTCTTCGGCGCCGATGACGACTTCTTCGTCACCGCTTTCGATGGCCTTGTGCATCAGAGACTCCACAAACTCGTGGTATTGTTCTTCAGGAAGCTCTTTTATCTTCTCGCGGGCCTTGTCGAAGACTTCGTTAAGCAACGCAACTTTACAACTCAGCAATTCCTTGCGCGTATCCATCCTTGCCGCTGCTAACATGCGTCTGGTTTTTTCCTGGGCCGCCTTTTGTGCAAGGGTTTTGGTCTCTTTGCGGAAATTTTTCAGTTTTGCTGCCAGTTCCGCTTCCTGGGCAGCGGCTTTGTCTCGGGCCTCGGACTTTATTTTGTCCGCCTCGGCTTGGGCTTCGGATAATATCTTTTCCACTACCTGTTCAGTGTCCATCTTGCTAACCTGCCAATAATTAATACGGTTACGTTAGATTTACATTAAATCACATTGCCGGCGGGAATATCCCGCCCTTAAGCAGGATAAACATTGTTACCAGAAGACCAAGCACTGCGTAAACTTCCACCATAACTGCATACACGACACCGGCCTTAAAAGCCATCTCAGGCCTCTTGGCTGTCATCAGGATACCTGCAGCACAGACCTTGCCCTGATGAATAGCACTGAGCATGCCTGCGAAAGCTATGGGAAGACATGCTGCCAATATTGCCATTCCCATCTTGAAACTTACGACCGTTACCTCTGCCGCATCGAAGAAATGCAGGTTGAGCATAACCAGAAACGCTGCCAAAAAGCCATAGAAACCCTGTGTCCCAGGCAGCACGACCATAATAAACATCTGCCCGTATCTTTCAGGTTTTTCGCTCAGAACACCGGTTGCGCTTCTGCCGGCGATGCCAATTCCGATCGCCGAGCCAATTCCTGCCATAAATGTTGCAAGTGCCGCTCCTGTTAGTGCCAACGCCATTCCTAACTGATCCCAATTAAATGCCATCTGTTAACCTCTCTTTCCTGACTACCTGTAAATTATAAGTTTCTAAACTTCTTTTTCACTCTTAACGTAAATATGTTTAAATCCTTCCCTGAGCGGCTCGAACAG
>CBDUSK010000017.1:0-13172 GCA_965369915.1 uncultured Phycisphaerae bacterium | reverse complement strand
TTCATATTCGGGCAAACCGCCCGTTCCGTCGCGCAGAAAAACGCCTTTCCGGGATTTTGTTTCTTCAAAGTATGTATTATACCTTCCTCGGTAGCCACGATAAAACTTTTCGCCCGATCTTCTTTTGCAAAACGGAGCATTTGGCCCGTGCTAAGTATCTGGTCGGCACATTCTCTTACCTGCCCGGTACACTCCGGATGAGCCATTACTACAGCATCGGGATAAAGTTTTTTTGCGGCTCGTACGTCGTCAGCGGTTATTAAGACGTGAGTCGGACAATACCCCGGCCAAAGAACCATCTCTCTTCGAGTAACATCAATGACATACTGCCCAAGATATTTATCAGGAACGAAAATTATTTTTCGATCCTTCGGCAGCGAATTTATCAATTCGACCGCATTTCCGCTCGTACAGCAATAATCACAAAGAGCCTTGACTTCGGCAGGTGTGTTTACATAACAAACGGCCAAAGCATCGGGGTGTCCGGCTTTGAGCTTGCCGAGTTGCTGGGCGGTTATCATGTCAGCCATTGGACAGCCGGCATGGGCGTCCGGCAAAAGTACTGTTTTTTCAGGGGATAAAACAGCGGCGGTTTCCGCCATGAACAGCACCCCGCAGAAAACGATTACTTCGGCATCGGTAGCTGCGGCTTCTCTGCTAAGACCCAGAGAATCACCGACAAAATCAGCGACATCCTGGATCTGGCCGGGTTGATAATTATGAGCGAGTATGATGGCGTTGCGATTCTGTTTTAATTTCTGTATTTTGCCGATCAGTTCGGTTGTCAAATATGCGCTCCCTTGTCATCAATTTCTTTTTTGATCCTGTGATGTTTATAGAGCGATTCAGGTTTTGCCGTTGCCACAGTAACACCTGCCGGGACGGATGTTCTGACCCACACATTGCCGGCAATAACAGCGCCTCGGCCTATCGTGATATCTCCGAGAATTGTCGCTTCGGCATATATAGTAACACCATCTTCGATCGTCGGATGACGCTTGCCGCCTTTGATAATGTTGCCTCTTTCATCCTTTGCAAAGCTCAGGGCACCAAGCGTCACACCCTGGTAGATCTTCACATTATCACCTATCACGGTCGTCTCGCCGATCACAACACCGGTCCCGTGATCGATAAAAAATCTTTTCCCGATCCTGGCTCCAGGGTGAATATCGATACCCGTTTGCGTATGCGCCCTTTCACTCATTATCCTCGGAATAAGAGGCACATCTTTAAGATATAATTCGTGAGCTATGCGATGGATCGCGATCGCAACTATATAAGGATAGCTGATGACGATCTCCTCAAAGGATTTCGCCGCGGGGTCTCCGTCAAAAGCAGCATGAACATCGTCCTTCAGCATCTGTCTTATTTCGGGAATTCTGCCAAGTAAGTGTTCGGTGTATTCCGCCGCCATAGTAGGACAATCACAACCTTCACAGTCATTTATCCGACAACCGTGACGCAGAGCAAGCTCGATCTGTTCGGCAAGTTCAGTTCGAGCCTGGCAAAGAATATCGCCAATAATGAATTGGATATTATCACGAGTAAAGCTTCTTTTGCCGGTATAACCGGGAAATATCAGCTCGACCAGCAAATCGAGAATTTCGAAGATCTTGTCACGGACAGGTAAATTCGTAACGTCAATAAAATTAATGCCGGAGTCGTCATCATAAGTTTTGACGATTCTTTTAACAATTTCATCGGTTTTTTTGTCGCCGTTACGTCCCTTCATTGTACTGATCCCCCAGATTAGGTGTATAACTCGGTAGAGATATAGCGTTCTCCTGTGTCGGGCAGGATCACAACAATCGTCTTTCCACTGTTTTCCGGCTTTTTAGATATCTCTATGGCAGCATACACGGCGGCACCCGAACTTATTCCCGCAAGGATACCTTCCTTACCAGCCAGCATTCTTGTGGTTTCCATCGCCTGTTCATTCGAGACTTTGAATATCTCATCGATCATGCTAACATCCAAAACCTCGGGGATGAAACCTGCACCAATTCCCTGGATCTTATGAGGGCCGGGCTTTTCACCGGAGATTATAGCGGAATCGGCCGGTTCGACCGCAACTAACCGGATATCGGGATTTTTCTCTTTGAACATCTCTCCGCAACCGGTAAGGGTTCCGCCTGTTCCTACACCTGAAATGAAAATATCGAACTTCCCGTCTGTATCGTCCCAAATTTCTACAGCGGTTGTGCGTCTGTGGATTTCCGGATTGGCAGGATTGTTGAATTGCTGAGGCACAAATGAATTCGGGATCTCTTCCGATAGCGCCTGTGCTTTTTCTACGGCACCGGTCATTCCCAGTTCGGCAGGAGTAAGAATGATCTCTGCACCTAATATCCGTAAGATCCTTCTGCGTTCAACACTCATGGATTCGGGCATGGTAAGCTTTAGACGATATCCCCTCGCAGCACACACCAGGGCCAGGCCAATGCCTGTATTGCCGCTTGTCGGCTCAATGACGATGGATTCATGATTTAAACGTCCTTGGCTTTCAGCAGTCTCGATCATGGACTTTGCTATTCTGTCTTTGACACTTGCACAAGGATTAAAAGACTCAAGCTTGGCCAAAATACTGACATTCGAATTTCCAAGCTTGTTGATCTTCACTAAGGGTGTCGATCCGATGGTGCCTATTATGTTTTCATATATTTTGCCCATTATCTTTTTTCCTTCTAAATTTGATAACTTGAACTTTCACTGACTCCAGTTGCATCATCGGCCAGGTCCTGCAAAGTCGTTGACTCAAGTACGCCCATCATGGCATTCTGGATCCTGAGCCAGACTTTCCTTGTAGCACAATCGGCACATTTAGGACAAAATTCCGGATGTTCTAAACATTCAACCGTGACGAGCGGACCTTCAAGGGCAGTGAAAATTTCACTGAGCTTGACCTTGTTTGGCTCTCTGATCAGGACATATCCACCTTTGGGCCCACGGACACTACTGACCAGGCCTGCGGATTTCATCATGGCGACAAGCTGTTCAAGATACTTGCTCGATATGTCTTGCCGTTTAGCTATAGCCTTTATCTGAAGAGGACCATTACCGTATTCTACTGCCAATTCCAAAATTGCCCTAAGGCCATATCTGCTTCTTGATGATAGTTTCATCTCTTTACTCCTATATTCCTATATTCCTATCTTTTTAGTAGTTTATATAATTAGTATTCTCCTGTCAACAAAAACCTCAAAAAAAACTAAAAAATACAACTTTTTCTTGAAATTCATCGATTATAAGCCATTAAAGTATCTCTACAATATTCCCCTCTTTACTCCGTATACATTCATTTTTTCCTTGACAGGAACTGACAGCCGACATAAAATGCCGTTACTTTGGTCGATCTTCTTTGTTAAGGAGCATGGAATATGGCAAAAAGCTCAGCGAGAAAAGTGGCCTTTATTTCTTCCTTTCTTCCGCGTAGATGTGGAATTGCGACCTTCACTTCTGACCTGATCAAAAGTGTCGGTGCAGCGGCGGGCAAGGATTTTGAGCCGCTGGTAGTGGCAGTGCAATCGGGGGGGGACTACCAATATGCCAACCCCGTAAAATTTGAGATTCGAAGAAACGTCAAGAATGACTATGTCTGCGCTGCGGATTACATAAATTTCAGTCATGTTGACCTGATCTCATTACAGCATGAGTTTGGACTTTTCGGAGGTGATGGAGGCTCTTATCTCAACCTTTTATTGAGAAGAGTCAATGCTCCAATAATAACTACACTTCATGCTGTACTCGGTGAACCTGCCCCCCATTATTACCAGGCAACAATAGATGTATGCGATGCGTCACACAAAGTGATCGTTATGAACGAACGCGGAATAAAAATGCTGCGCGATATCTACAATGTCCCGGCCAAAAAGATCGAACTTATTGCACACGGTATCCCGGACCTGCCCTTTGTTGACAGCTACTATTACAAGCATAAGTTCGGAATGGAGGGCCGCAAGACGATCCTTACTTTTGGTCTTCTTGGAAAGAGCAAAGGTATAGAGATGATGCTTAACGCCCTGCCTGAGATCATTAAGATCGATCCAACCATTTTATATATAATACTGGGAGCGACCCATCCAGACGTAATCCGTCAGGAAGGCGAAGCGTACAGGTTCGATCTGAAACGTTTAGTGAAAGAACTTGGATTACAGAAAAATGTGATCTTCCATAATCGCTTTGTGAATGATGAGGAACTCAACAATTTCCTTTGTGCAGCCGATATCTATGTAACGCCCTATTTGAACAGAGAGCAGTTGACAAGCGGAACGCTGGCATTTGCAGTTGGAACAGGTAAGGCCGTAGTTTCAACACCCTACTGGGCCGCAGAGGAACTTTTGGCAGGCGACAGGGGAAAGCTTGTTCGATTTAACGAACCGAAACATCTTGCAGAAGCGGTAATAGAAATAATCGAAAACGAGTCAACTTTTTATTCACTGCGACGGAAAGCCTACGACTACGGCAGGGACATGACCTGGCCGATGATAGGCAAAAAATACTGGAAGATCTTCGCCTCCAAACGCCCTTCGGCCAGAGTCAGTACAAAAGCGATTGCTTCGATCGAGGAGGCGATCTCAATACTCGAAGTACCCGAACCTCCGCTGAACCATCTGCAGCGGCTTACGGACGATACAGGACTTTACCAACATGCCAAGTTCACGATACCGAACAGGGAACACGGGTATTGCACTGATGATAATGCCAGAGCCGTAGTTGCGATGGTAAAATATTATTCACAGTATTCTGAGCCGGAGGCTTTAAGGCTTTTCGACATTTATCTGTCTTTTGTTTACCATGCAATAAACCGCGACGGTACCGTAAGAAACCTCATGAGTTTTGACAGGCAATGGATCAAGAATGAGCCTGTTCATGATTCTCTGGGAAGGATGTTGTGGGCCTTTGGAGCAGTGATGGCAAAACCTCCACTGCCAAGATACGTGCCGGTAATCAAGGACTGCTTTGACAAATCTGTCAAACATGTTCCAAAGCTTTCACCTCGCAGCAAGGCTTATGCGATATTCGGCATGACCGATTATTTGAAGCAATTTCCCGGTGCCAGTGATATTAAGCGTTACTTAGCCATGGCGGCGGACCATCTTGTTCTAATGTACGAGACCCACAGCCGGGCTGACTGGCAATGGTTCGAGGATACTTTGACATATGACAACGCCGCCCTTCCACAGGCGTTATATATCTCGGCCCTTACCACCGCTGATGAAAAATATCTGGAAGTCGCCGAAAAAACCTGTAAGTTTCTCCTCGATAACACCTTTGACGGGGAACACTTCAGCTTCATCGGATGTAAAGGCTGGTACCCGCGAGAAGGTAAAAAAGCCGTCTTCGACCAGCAACCGCTCGAAGTGGCAAGTACCACAATGATGTTAAGGGCTGCTTACGATGCGACGAGCGATCCGGATTATCTCAAATTACAAAGAAAGGCCTTCGACTGGTTCCTCGGGGAAAATGATCTGCATATTCCGGTTTATGACTTCAGGACAAAAGGAAGTGCCGACGGGCTCGAACGGAGCGGAGTCAATCTTAACCAGGGAGCGGAAAGTATGGTAAGCTTTCTATTGAGCCTGTTATGTATCGTTGAAAGTTACAGCACCAGACGGGAGGGAAAAGATGAAAAAAGTTTTTTTCCCGGAGAAAATGACACCGCCGGCAAGAATGGAAAAATCCTTATAAAAGATATACCCTTCAAGGACGACAGCATCGAGAGTCCCGTAGAAGAGACGGGATAACGGCCCGGACGGCAGTTCGATATCAAACCCCAGGCCGAGCACTGAAAGTTATAGATGAAAATCGCCACATTCAATGCCAATTCCTTACGAACCCGCATTCCGATAGTAACTCTAACGGGAAAGTAAAAGAGATAGTAGCTTGTGGTGAGGGGCTCGGTGATGGTGGAGTTTACAAGGTCGAAAGTGAAAACAAATAAAAACGATGTTGAAATAAGAGTATTCATGAGATGAAAAAGAATGAATTATTTAAAATATAAAAAAGAACGTGTGAAAAATATCGAGGCTTAATTATGATGTTCCCCGTCAGCAGAAGTATTCATTAAACCGTAAGATATTTATTAAAAGGTTGGCATTTATGAATAAATTATTTTTGGCTATTGGAGTCCTATTTTTAATAGGAGTTGTTCTGTTTCTTGCTTCTCGGCACTTTCCTGCTGAGAAGGAGCCTCGCGCGACGCTTAATATGCTTTCTAAAGAAGACATTGATGTCATTAATATTTCTAGAAGTAAGTACCAGCAGTTTCCCGGTCCTTCGGATGCAGAGGTTATAGATGTGGCGGAGATACTTTTAAGGGCTAAGCCTTTGAAGGACGACATTAAAAAACTTCTTGGAGAGCCTAGCAGCACCCATATTTTTGAAGAACCAGTTGCCAATAGACATAATTCGCTGGAATATTGGGCGTATGATATTGGTGACAGTCGCAGGATGGAAATAGATTTTAACAGCAATGGCGACATTACATCAATATCTGGAGTTGACGTTGGATTCGATATCTTAACACTTAAGGACAGGAAAGTTATTGAAAAAGAACTGGGTGGTGATGTAGTTAACAAGAACGAAAGCGAGAACAAATAAAAACGATGTTGAAAGAAGAGTATTCATGAGATGAAAATCGCCACATTCAATGCCAATTCCTTACGAACCCGCATTCCGATAGTACTCGACTGGCTCGCGGAACATCAGCCCGACGTGCTTTGTGTTCAGGAAACGAAAGTTCAGGATCCGGATTTTCCCGCCCAGGCTTTCGAGAATTCGGGATACGAGTTTGTTTTCAAAGGAGAAAAAAAATATAACGGCGTGGCGATATTCAGCAAAACTAAGATCACGAATGTCAGTTTCGGCCATGTCAACGAGCCAAAAGACCGGGCCCGTCTGATAAAAGCTCACATAAGCGGTATTCCGATCGTCAACACTTATATCCCGCAGGGCCGGTCTCCGGAATCAGACAAGTTTCAGTATAAGCTCGAATGGTTTAAAAGGCTGGGCAAATACTTTGCCAAACATTTCGATCCCGACAAGCCCCTGATATGGGCAGGTGATCTTAACCTGGCCCTGGACGAAAAAGACGTCTATGACCCTAAAGGGCTATGGGGCAGCGTATGCTTTTGTCAAGAGGTCAGAAATGCTTTCGACAAAGTTGCCAAGTGGGGTTTTGTCGATATATTCAGACAGCATAACTCCGAGGACGGGCAATATACATTTTGGGATTATCGCCTGCCGAATGGATTCAAACGCAATCTTGGTTGGCGGCTGGATTATATTATGGCCACGACCGCGCTTGCCGAAAAATGTACAGGATGCTGGATAGACAAAGAACCAAGAGGCCTTGAAAAGCCGAGCGACCATACTTTTCTTGTTGCAGAATTTGAAGTATAAAGATAGTTTCCCTTTCAGGAGTCCGTTGCTTCGGGGGCCGATGTTGTTTCCTCGGGTTTTTTCTCCCGGACATCTTCAAGAATATCCATAAGCGCCTTGGTCATATTATCCGCCTGGATCTTATTAATTTCGTATATCCAGCCGGCGTGTTTTTTGGAGAACGACTGGGCGTTATCCCTTGCAACCAATTTCGCCTCTTTCTTTTTGAGTTCCTCTTCAGATTCGACACTTCGCTCTTTGGTCACAGCTGTTTTGTCGGTAAACATCGCATTGCACTTGAAATAAACTTTATCGCCCTGAACGGCTATAGCAAGAGTGTAAACTGTAGAATCTTTCAGGCCGCAAAGATAAGTCGTACCAAATTCAAGCTCGGAACTTTGAGATGCTTCCTTTTTGACGTCTATGATCTGCAGATTCGTCAAAGCCGAAAAAACCTGTTCGTGATCGTTTTGTTTGAACTGTTTGCCCTCGGGCATATTTTCAAGAACGAGCCGGTCTCCTTTGCTTTCGAGCGTATAGCTGCCGTCAGGTGAAGTAACTGTAACGTTCGAGATATTGTCGCGATCGATCTTGATGATCGTCTTGTCGATATAATCCATGGCCGTAGAGAAAAACCAGGCATTTTCAAGCAAGCTGTAAACTTCATCACTCGAGCTAAGACGGGCGAAGGTCTTTTTAATTTCGGGATCAGGGCCGGAAACGACAAGACCCGTTATAGGCTGAGAATCTTTATCGATGAATTCAATGATGTAGCGGGCCTTGTCGACGGTCACACCCAGATCGTTGTGGTTAGCAGGATTATCCGTAACAAGTTCGGCGGCCTTAAGGTCCAGACAAAGAGCGATCAGGGTATTAATTTTGCCGGTATCGGCTGGATAATCGTCCTTATTGACAACTAAGAAAGCCTGTCCCCGGCGGACAAGGATGATCTGGTCGTCACCCGTACGCAATACTATCGACGTTATCTTGCCTGTATCAAGCCCCTGTATCAGGTAAAAACTCCCCGCAGGAACAAAGGTCTGTTTATTTGCATAACGACTCTGCAGTGCCGCCAAAAAAACCAGGATGGTCGCGATAATACCTAATATCGTCAGTTTTTTATCACTCATGTTAAAAACTCCGGTGAAATTATTTACTCTTACATTTAATCAGGAATCGCTGGCGTGACTTATATAGTGTCTCCGCAAAACGCTGCGTCTGATCCCGAGTATTATTGCGATGATAAGGATCACAACCGGGCCGGGCAGAGTACAGAAGTTTCTCAGACGCATCCCAAGCCGTTCGATACGCTGGCGCTTTTGCATCTTTATATGACGAAGCTGGCGTCTCGCCTGGAGAATTTCCAGCTCGATCCCTTTTTTCTGCTGCAGGATCGTGTTGCCGATCACTTCGGCCTGCTGGTCTTTCATCGAAGAAAGGACCTTATTCAACTCCCGCTGAAAACCGGCGATCCTCGCATTGATCTTGGCCTCTTCTTCGGCAGTTTCGGCTTCCGCCTGTGTCTCAATTTCATCGACCAGCGCGAAAGGCCGTTTGAAATTGCCGCGAGATCTGATGGAGATCAGGTCACTGGAGCCCGCCAGGTCCTCAATAGCATTGAACAGCAAGGCACTGTTGTCACCAAGCGGGCTCAGACCGAAAAAACTCCGCCGGTATGCGACAACATCACTTATAAAATCGACATCTGCGAAGACTATTACCGCACAGTCCTGCGGAGATTCAGTCAGGCCTGTCAGGCGTTTGGTCTTTTGGGGTTTTTCCTGGTCATCCGAAGGCTCGTCTTCGGCCTCGGCTGATTCATCGGGAACTTCAATACCTTCGGGGAAGCTTGATTTTAATCTGCCGGTAACCAGACAACCCATCATGACCGGTTTGGCCCCGCCGATAAATCGCCTCATAAGTGCTGAATAGTCAGGCGGAGTAAGTTCGAACGGGCTGGATACCGTCCACTCGTTCCCGCGGTCTGTGGTAGAGATCAGCGGTGTTATCTGGATGTTGGATCCTTCATTTTCGGCAGAACCGGCAGCGGTTCGCCTGAGCACACCGGAAAAAAGCACCTTGACTTCATTAAGGTCGGCACTTACGACACTGTCTTTATTGAAACATCGACTCGTAAGATTCAAAAGAGCTATGATCCTTTCGGGTCTTTGGTTTGGTCTCGCAGACGCCATGACCGCAAGGTTGCGGTCGCCGGCAAAAGTTAGGCTGGGAACTTCAAGCCCCCAGGTGCCCAGCAGTTTACTGAGATCCGAACTCGTAGGACGTTCCTGTCCCATCTGCTGCATGGATTCGGGCTGGTCGGCGACGCAATGAGCGTCCACACATATGATCGCCCGTCCCCCGCCGAGGATAAACTGGTCGATCGCAAAGAGAGTTTTTTCCGGAAAGTCTTTCGGATGGATCACCAGCAGGATATCAACGTTTTCGATCTTTTCGGTGCCGGGGTCGATATTATTGACTTCGTACATTTGTCTCAGATGACTTACAATGGCCCATGGTTGTTTTGGCTGCTGACCCTGCATTCGCATTAACTGGGCCATATATCCCGTAACATCGTCTCCAACGACAGGCAAAGAGCTGATGACGCCGATTCGTGTTTTATCCCGCGTAACCGCCGTATCGATCAGGTAACTGATATCATATTCGATAAAGTTCTGCCGGTCAGGCGAGAAAAAATCGATCGTTTTCTCCACCCCGAACTGGGTCTGGATAACCAGCCCGAAAAAGAAATTCTCCTCTTCGGTTATTGAAAAACGTCTCAGGCCGTAACGAATAGCTTCAACCTCCTCATCGGAGAACGGACGAGGATCGATTACCTGCAGTTCCACCTTTCCCCTGGCCGCAGAGACATATTCGTCAAGCAGGGCCTTGACAAAATAATAGTAATTGTTGAAATATTTGATCTGGTCCGGTCCTTTGATCGCTGCAGTCTTGGTATAGTACAGCTTCATCTTCAAGGGCTGATTAAGACCTGCCAGTATGTTCTTCGTGCCCTGTGAGAGGGTATAGATCTTTTGGTCCGTAATATCCATCCGCCACGACCTCGTGAGGTTCTGACAAATACTTACTGCCGATAAGCTGATTATCACCACAAAAATAACCGCTATTACTGAACGCATCATCCTGTTCATCAGCTTGCCTTCCTTTCACTCAAGATAATACTGCACGCGCTGACCCAGCCGACGATCAGGATCACAAAATATGAGATGTCCTTGAATTCAAGAACTCCCTTTTGTATCGATTCAAAATGCGTCTGTAAGCTCATGCTCTCTACAAAAGAAACTGATCGCTCGGGCAGAACATTAGAAAGATAGTTAAGTGTCGTCGGCATTCCCGCATAAACCAGGACCCCGCAAGCCACTACCGACAGTGTAAAACTTATCACCTGGTTTTTTGATAACGCCGAAAAGAACGATCCGATTGCCAAAAAACCCCCTGCCATTAATAAGCTGCCGATATAGCCCGCGATAATAAGACCTATATCGGGCTCGCCAAGATAACAAACAGTAACCGGCACCGGAAACGTCAGCAGCAGCGCAATAGCTAAAAAACACCAGGCTGCGAAAAATTTGCCAAGAACCGCCTGTGTAACTGTGATCGGCAGCGTCAGTAACAATTCGATCGAACCGCTCTTTCGCTCCTCCGACCACAACCGCATCGCCGTCGAGGGTACCATAAAGACAAAAAGCAAAGGCAAGTTTACAAAAAACGCCCGCATGTCCGCCTGGCGAAGTTCATAGAAACCGTTTTTGAAAGTTAAATAACCTGAAAAAAACAAAAATATTACAAGGAATACATACGCAACAGGCGTTGCGAAATATCCCCTGAGTTCCCGTTTAAAAACCGCCAAAAAACCTTTCATATTTCAAGCTCCCATATAAATTCGCTCAAGCGCTTCTTTTGGTTTTAGTAATGTTCCGGAAGACTTCTTCGAGACTGCAATTGTATTGCTGCTTCAACTCGCTCGGAGTCGAATCGACAAGTATCTTTCCTCTGGCGATGATTATCGCCCTGCTGCAGACCGCTTCGACCTCTTCGAGTATATGCGTCGAGATAATTATGCACTTGTTTTTGGCCATCTGATTAATGAGCTGACGGACCTCGAATTTCTGATTCGGGTCAAGCCCGTCAGTAGGTTCGTCAAGGATCAGCACCTCCGGATCATGGATCAAAGCCTGTGCCAGCCCAACACGCCTTCGATACCCCTTGGAAAGAGTTTCGATCGTCTGATGGTAAACTGATTCGATCGAACAGGTCGGCACGATTCTGTCAAGCGCCCCTTTGCGGGCGCTGCCCCTTATCTGTCGGGCATCGCAGACAAAATTCAGGAAGTTGCCTACCGTCATCTCGTTATATGCCGGGGCGTTTTCAGCTAAATACCCGACGCATCGTCTTACCGCAACCGGATCACGAATGATGTCATGCCCGCATACCCAAGCCCTCCCGCTGTCAGGCGTCAAAAAACACGCTAACATCTTCATCGCCGTGCTTTTACCCGCCCCGTTAGGCCCAAGAAAACCAAGCACCTGCCCCTTCTCGACCTCGAACGAGATGTCATCAACTGCCACTATAGGCCCGAAAGTCCGCCTAAGCCCCTTTACACTGATCATGATTCTCTCCAAAATATCGCTGTTATCTCAATTTTCCCTGATTTAACGCATATTTATATAATAACATGGCTGTATAAGCAAGTGTATTTTTTCAACCTGTTTAGAAACGAAGACGGAAGCCGATATTCCGATTCTTTAACCCTAAAGGCAGTCCGTAATTCGTAATTTATTATGATATAATTGTATCCGGAAACATGAGCAAAGGGGGTATTAATGCATCGTGCCTGGCAAAAACATCTATTTATACCCCTGAAATTAGCCGAAAATATAGCTGCACCTGAATGTTTGTCTTCAAGATTTGGCAGGGTCTTTTCGAAAAACGTTTGGATAGGGCCGTTTCGCAAGAGGAATTGAAAAATGCTGGTTTTAAGCAGGAGAAAAGATGAATCGATTATGATCGGCGATGATGTTGAGATTACCATCGTTGACATCCGCGGAGATAAGGTTCGCCTGGGCATAACGGCACCTAAGACTATATCAGTTCATCGAAGAGAGGTCTACGAAGCAATTCAACGTGAAAAGAGCGAAAAAAAGAAAAATGGGTAGTTCTTTATTAGCGACTGATAGATCCACGCTAAATTATCAGGTGAATTTTTAGGAGATGTTAAAGTGGAAAGCCAACTGTTCTTAAATTCTGATTTTTATATATGGGTTGTTTTGCCATTCCTGATCTTTTTGGCGAGAGTACTGGACGTTAGCTTTGGTACGGTACGAGTCATCTTCATTTCCAGGGGATTCAAATATCTATCTCCTATAATTGGCTTTTTTGAGATACTGATCTGGCTTCTTGCGATAGGGCAGATTATGAAAAATCTTTCCAATCCTGTCTGCTACATTGCTTATGCAGGCGGCTTTGCGATTGGCAATTATGTTGGAATTCGGATAGCTGAGAAATTATCTTTGGGCATGGTTCTCATACGAGTTATTACAGTAAAGGATGCGTCTCAGTTAGTAGAATCACTCAAATCTGCCGACTACGGTGTTACCAGTGTTGATGGGCACGGCACAACCGGACAGGTAAAAGTGATTTTTACTGTCGTATCAAGGAAAAAAGTCAAACAGGTGGCCGATCTCATCAAAAAGTTCAATCCCAAAGCTTTTTATACTATAGAAGAAGTGGGCTTCGTTGAAAAGGGAATATTTCCTGCGAGAAAAACCTGG
>CBDUSK010000016.1:0-13260 GCA_965369915.1 uncultured Phycisphaerae bacterium | reverse complement strand
AGAAGACATCACCAATTGGTTTTAGAACAGGAATCACCCTTGGGTGGCAAAGCACGTGGTTTGCCCCGAAGGCTAATTATGGCGATTTTCTGATAGAAGACTGGAAGGTCAGAGAATATGTTGACAGGAGATTCAACCGTCAGCCACCGTATTCGGCAGTATCGAAGATTGAAATAGCCCGGACGCGCAACGAGGTCAAGGTGACCTTGCATACGGCTCGTCCCGGTATGGTGATCGGTCCCCGTGGTGCTGAAGTTGAGGCACTGAAAGAAGAGCTGGAAGAGCTCATCGACCGCAAGGTCAACGTTAACGTTATTGAGCTCAAAGAGCCGTCTCTTGATGCTAAGTTAGTTGCTGAGGGGATTGCCGAACAGCTTAAAAAGCGGGCATCTTATCGCCGGGCAATGAAGTCTCAGTGTGAAAATGCCATGAATGCCGGTGCCAAAGGAGTGAAGATCCTATGCAGCGGGCGTCTTGGCGGGGCGGAAATAGCCCGGAACGAAACTCAAAAACTTGGCAGCATTCCGCTTCAGACTCTGGATGCGAACGTCGACTACGGCACGGCGACATCACGTACTACCTATGGAGCGGTCGGCATAAAGGTTTGGATATATAAAGGTAAGTTCGGAGAGGAGATAGTTCCAACTGGCAGGCCCCGTCGTCCACAAAGGCCAAGACCAAGACGCGGCGGTCCGAGTTCAAGAACAGGAGGCAGGGCAGATGTAGCAAGATCCAGGAAATCTCCATCTGCATCGGCGGCAAAACCGGCACCTGCAAAACCGGCACCTGCCACACCGGCACCTGCCGGGGAACCGGTTGAAACTAAAAACGAGACAAAGACAGAAGAGAGTTAATCCCATATTTTTATAGGATATGTAATATGGCTTTGATGCCAAAAAGAGTTAAATATCGTAAACAGCAGCGTGGCAAGATGAAAGGCAACGCAACTCGCGGGAATTTCGTTGCGTTTGGCGAGTATGGCTTACAGGCGCTGGAGTCGCACTGGATAACGGGCAGACAGATCGAAGCGGGACGAATCGCGGCGACCCACTTTCTGCATCGTGAAGGGAAAGTGCATATACGTATATTCCCGCATCATTCTTATACTGCAAAGCCGCTGGAAACCAGAATGGGAAAAGGTAAAGCAGAGATCGAAGGTTGGGTCGCACGTGTTAAGCCTGGTACGATACTTTATGAAATAGGCGGTGTTGATGAAGTTGTGGCAAGAACGGCGCTGGCCAGAGTTGCTTATAAGATGCCGATCAAATGCAGGTTTGTGACCCGCAGGCATTCGCTTTAAGCAGGAAAAAAGATGAAAATAACAGAAATACGCGAATTAAGACCGGAAGAACTTGGCGACAGGCTCGAGGATATGCAAAAACATCTGTTTGCACTTCGCAGTCAGTCGGTTACCGAGAAACTTGAAAATACCAACGCGGTAAAAAACGTAAAGCGAGATATCGCACGGATCAAAACTATTATCAGAGAGAATGAATTAAAGGGCCAGTAAAGGCATATGAAATCACAGAAAGAGATCAAAACCAAACGGGGTGTAGTCATAAGTAAAAGCGGCGACAAGAGCGTTGGCGTACAGATAAACTATACTGTCAAGCATCCTGTTTACGGTAAATACATAAAGCGCCGGACGAAACTCGGTGTACATGATGAGCGTAACGAGAGCGGTATCGGCGATGTCGTAGAAATTGTCGAATGCAGACCCATCAGCAAGACAAAAAGCTGGCGTCTTGTGAAGATAGTTGAAAAGGGAGTTATTGATTAAGGGACCAGGACATTGATTCAACAAGAAACCATGTTGGATATAGCTGATAACAGCGGTGTAAAGACCGCTCAATGTATTAAGGTTCTCAGCAGAGGCAGCGCCCGAAAGGGCAGGAAAACCCGTCCGGGTGCGACAATCGGAGATATTGTTTGCGTTGCGATCAAGAAACATCTGCCGAACTGTCAGTTGGACGATAAGAAGGTTCACAAGTGTGTAATAATCCGTACGAAGTATCCGGTTCGCAGGTCGGACGGAAGTTATGTGCGATTTGACAGCAATGCAGCGGTGATGATCGATGCAGATAAGAACCCGGTCGGCACACGTATTTTCGGAGCGGTTGCCCGCGAATTGCGTGAGAAGAACTTTATGAAGATAATCTCACTGGCCAGTGAGGTGGTTTAGGATTTTTTGAAAGTACGGTTTCGGCGAAACCTAACAGTTCGGTCCGAAGTCGGTAAGAAAGTCGGTTATGGCAAAACATGTTAAAAAAGGTGATATGGTCGAAATAATCACCGGAGAGCATAAAGGCTCGACCGGCAAAGTGATGAAAATTAACCCGGTCAAGAAGAAAGTGATCGTTGAGGGAGTTAACCTGGCGTACAAGCATGTAAAACCCTCAAGGCAAAACCCTCAGGGCGGACGGATACGGATAGAGCAGCCTATTCATATAAGTAATGTTCTGCCGGTCAGTTCGAAAAGTTCCAAGGGAACCAGGGTTCGTTTTGAGGTTGGCGACGACGGCAGTAAAAAACGTGTTGACGTTGCCGGCAACAAGATCGACGATGTAGTGAAAAAGCCGAAGAAATAATGAAACATTAGAATAATTTCCGGCAAAGCCCAGGAGGCCATTACGCCGGAGTAGTGAAAGGATTAACGAAGGTTTACAGATGTCACGTTTGAGAGATTTATACAAGGCGCAAATAATCCCGGACCTGCAGGCGAAGTTCAATTATAAAAGCCTGATGGCGGTTCCCAAGATGGACAAGATAGTTATTTCCATGGGTGTCGGCAAAGCGCTTGTTGACAAGAAATATATGGACACTGCTATCAGGGACCTGACGGTAATATCGGGTCAGAAACCTTTGGTTTGCAAGGCCAAAAAGAGTGTTTCTAATTTTAAGGTTCGCGAAGGAAATGAAACCGGACTTAAGGTCACGCTCCGTAAAGAGCGGATGTATGAGTTTCTTGATCGTCTTATCAACCTTGCGATCCCTCGAGTCAAGGACTTTCGCGGGTTGAATCCCGGTAGTTTTGACGGGCGAGGCAATTACTCGATGGGCATGGATGAGCAGAGTGTTTTTCCGGAGATCGATCCTTCTAAGATCGAAAATCAGCAGGGTATGAATTTAACATTTGTTACAACGGCAAAGAGCGATGAAGAAGGCCAGGAGATGCTCAGGTTGTTCGGAATGCCGTTTAAAAGTATGTAGAAATTTAAGAAAGTTTTTTGGAGTTAGTTAATGTCGACTACGGCACTGGAAAACAAAGCCAAAAAGAAACCGAAGTTTCGAAGCAGAGGTTATACGCGTTGCCTGATATGCGGCAGATCCAGGGCGGTCTACCGCAAGTTCAAGATATGCCGGATTTGCTTCAGAACGATGGCTAACGAAGGGAAGATCCCCGGAGTAAGAAAGGCAAGCTGGTAACGCGTGATTTTAAAAAGTAAACATTTTTTGCTTAAGATTTATCGTATTGGAGCAATTATATGAGTTTGAGTGATCCGATAGCTGATATGCTGACGAGGATACGTAACGGTGTACGAGTGCAGAAACCTCAGGTCAAAGTCAAGGCCTCTAAAGTCTGCGAAGGTGTGGCCGGTGTCCTTAAGAAAGAAGGGTATATCGAAGATTACGACAGGATCGATGACGGCAAGCAGGGCTTGCTTCGGGTTTTTCTGAAGTATTCACCGGAAGGTACTCCTGTCATCAATGAAATCAAAAGAGTGAGTAAGCCTGGTCGCCGGGTTTACTGCTCGATGAAGGAACTGCCTGATGTTTTAGGCGGTCTGGGAATAGTAATCGTATCGACAAGTAAAGGCGTGATGAGCGATAGAAACTGCCGCAAGGAAAATGTCGGCGGCGAATTGATTTGTATGGTGAACTGATGAGTCGCATAGGAAAAAAACCGATAGAAATTCCGCAGAGTGTAAAGATCGAGCAGAAGGGCAGTGCCCTTAAGGTTAGCGGTCCGAAAGGCACCCTTGAGATGGACTGCCATCCCGAGATCCAGGTCAAAGTCGACGCTGAAGCCAATCAGGTAACTGTGAGTAATCCCCAGGAAGACAACAGTCGCCTCAGGGCCCTGCATGGTACGATGCGTTCGTTGATCAATAACATGATCCTCGGTGTAAAAGAAGGTTTCGAAAAGAAAATGCAGATATTCGGGACCGGTTACAATGTCAAAGAGCAGGGCGGCAAGCTGGTGCTTCAGGTCGGCTACTGCCATCCTGTAGAACTTGTTATTCCGAAGACAGTTAAAATCGAAATAAAAACTCCGGCAACGAGAGGTAATGATGTTCCGGCGTTGTTTACTCTTTCGAGTATTAACAAACACCAGTTAGGTCAGTTTGCGGCGAATGTCCGTAAAGTCCGGCCGCCTGAGCCTTATAAAGGCAAGGGTATTCGCTACTTAGATGAAGTCGTCAGACGCAAGGTCGGCAAAGCGTTTACTTCCAGCGCGTAAAAATTAATAGAAAGATCACGGATTTTGTTTAACATATTTGAGAATTGGTTTTATGCAGTTTGAGAGAATTAAAAAAGCGAGAATACGGCGTAAGTACCGGGCAAGAAGAAAGATATTCGGGACGCCCGACAGGCCGAGGCTTTCGGTATTTCGTTCCAGCAGACACATTTATGCACAGATCATAGATGATATTGCCGGGGTTACGCTTGCTTCTGCGAGCACGCGGTCAAAGGCACTGCGTAAAGACGTAAGTAAAGGCGGCGGCAATAAGGCCGCTGCGGAAGCGGTCGGGACTGCCATTGCCAAGCAGGCTACGGGTGTTGGCATTAAGTGTGTCAGTTTCGATAGAAACCGCTATCGTTATCATGGCAGAGTAAGAGCGTTGGCGGAAGCTGCGAGAAAAGCCGGTCTGGCGTTTTAGTTTTAAGACTTATTTTTATCCTAATGGAGATAAACATTGGCTGAAGAAGTAAACAGGCTTGGAATTGAAGGCGAACATCCTCTGGAGGATACTGTGGTCAAGGTGTTCCGTTGTTCAAAGGTGGTCAAAGGCGGGCGTCGATTCAGTTTTGCGGCTTTAGTAGTCGTTGGAGACCATAACGGAACAGTCGGTATTGGATACGGCAAAGCCAATGAAGTCCCGCCTGCAGTGGAAAAAGGTGTTAAGGATGCGAAAAAGAATCTTCACAAGATAGCGTTGGTGAGTGGAACACTTCCGCACAAAATCATTGGCAGGTGCCGTGCAACAAGTATTACGATGGTACCGGCCAGCCCCGGTACGGGCGTAATCGCCGGCAGCAGTGCACGTGCCGTGCTGGAATATGCCGGAGTCAGTAACGTTCTTACCAAGATCAACGGCAGTACATCTGCAAAGAATGTCGTTAAGGCGGCGATGGATGGGTTGTTGAAATTGCGCAATAAAGAAATGGTCGAATCTCTCCGTGGTGTAGAGATTGAAGTTATTAAAAGGTGGTGATAGCGAAGATGTTGAATGATGAAATAACTGCGATTGCCGGTCGATATAAAAAGCGTAAACGCTTAGGCAGAGGGAAAGGTTCCGGTTATGGCAAGACATGCGGACGAGGCCACAAGGGTTGTGGAAGCCGTCCCGGCTCGAGTGCCCGTCTTACTTATGAGGGCGGTCAGATGCCCCTTTTCCGTCGGTTGCCGAAGCGTGGTTTTAATAACTACAACTTCTCCAGGCGGTATGAGATCGTGAACATCTCACAGCTTGAACGTATATTTGACGACGGCGCGGCAATTAACGTTCAGGAACTGGTTACCGCAGGGCTTGTGGACAGCTTCAAGAGCAAGGTTAAGGTCCTCGGAGATGGTGAACTGACAAAGAAACTAACGGTTACGGCTCACAAGTTCAGCAAGAGCGCTGAACAAAAGATATCGGATTGCGGCGGAACGGTAAAGGTCGTCGCTTGAACTGATTGTAAGGACAGGAAGAAATGCTTGGAACCCTGATAAATGTTTTTAAGATTCCGGATTTAAGAAACAAGATCCTGTTTACGCTGGCTTTGCTTTGCATTTACAGGATTGGATTTCATATTCCGGTTCCGGGATTCGACCAGAGCCAGATCGCCGAGGCGGCGGGTCAACGGGATACAGACTCTCCGATCGGCAGGGTTTCGGAGTATCTTCAGATGTTCACCGGTGGTACAGGGTTGAGCAAAAGCAGTTTGTTCGGACTGGGCATTATGCCTTATATTTCATCGTCGATCATTCTGATGCTTCTTGGGGAAGTGGTTCCAGCCCTTCGAAAGCTGCGGCAGGAGGGAGCGACGGGGCATAAGAAAATACAGGAGTACACTCGTTATCTGACTGTGCCCCTTTGTGTTGTTCAATCGATGATGTTTATGAAGATGATGGGAGGGTACACTTATGCCGGGCTGGAAAAACAGGCCCTGCTGATGGGGATAGTTGGAATGACCGCGGGTACACTGTTTTTAATGTGGCTTGGCGAGCAGATAGATGAGTACGGTATCGGGAATGGAATAAGCCTGCTGATCATGGCTGGTATCGTTGTCAGGATGCCCTGGGCTATAAAGATGGTGTGGGATAAGGCCGAATTCCGTGTTGGTTCCGCGGAAGGTAGCTACGGTCCGGCAGTGATACTGTTTTTGATCGCGGCGTTTGTTTTTGTCATAGCCGGTGCAATTTTGATAACTCAGGGCCAGCGAAGAATTCCGATTCAGCAGGCAAAACAAATGCGAGGCAGAAGAATGTACGGCGGACAGAGACATTATCTGCCTCTTAGGGTAAATCACGGTGGTGTGATGCCGATCATCTTTGCATCGAGTCTGATGATGTTCCCGCCGATCATTCTGCAGCAACTGGGCAATATCAAAGCGTTAAGCGGTTCAGGTATTCTTCAGCAACTGGAAGATGCCTTCAGTCCCTCGGCGTTTACATATAATGTGGTATTCATCATTATGATATTTGCATTTGCTTACTTCTGGACGACAGTCCAGTTTCAGCCTAAGGATATGGCCAAAAGGCTGCGTGATTCAGGCAGCTTTATTCCGGGACTTCGTCCCGGCCATCGGACTGCGGAATACCTGGAAACCGTGATGATTAGAATAACATTCTTCGGTGCATCCTTCCTTGCATTTATCGCTGTGGTTCCAAGCGTTGTTTCACAGGGTATGGGTGTTGACTATCGGGTAGCGATGTTCTTAGGGGGGACAGGTTTGTTGATCGTGGTCAGCGTGTCGCTTGATCTTGTACAGCGGATAGAGGCGAACCTGATAATGCGTAACTATGACGGATTCAGTGAGACCGGCAGGATTAAAGGGGCTTTTAGATGATGAAATTGATCTTATTGGGACCTCCTGGAGCCGGCAAGGGCACCCAGTGCAAACGTATAATTGAAAAATATGGAATGGAGCATCTGTCCAGCGGCGATATTCTTCGAGCTGAGCGGGCAGAAGATACTGAGCTTGGCCAAAAGGCCCAAAGTTACATGGATTCGGGACAGTTAGTGCCTGATGATATTATCATCGGCATGATGATAGGAGCTATGACGAAAGCGTCCGGTGGTTATGTGCTGGATGGCTTCCCTCGGACTACGGTTCAGGGCGAAGAACTTGATAAGGCCCTGGCGGCTGAAGGTGAAAAGATCAACGCGATCGTAAATCTTAAAGTGGATGACGAAATGATCAAGCCCCGCATGACCGGACGGAGAAGCTGTCCGAAGTGCGGTGCGGTTTACCATATAGAAAATTTAAAGCCGAGAGTCGAAGGTGTTTGTGATAACGGTTGTGGCGAGCTTGTTCAGCGGCCGGATGATACTTTGGAGGTCGTTTCCAACAGACTTAAAGTGTATCACGAGCAGACATCGGCAGTTGTTGGTTATTATAAAGATTCGGGCAGCTTGATCATAAATATTAACGCTGATCAACCGATAGAAGAAGTGACGGCGTCAATGTTTGCGGAGCTTGACAAGCTCAATGTTCAGGTTGGGTAAATGGCTATAACGCTCAGAAGCAGCAGAGAGATCGAGGCGATTCGCAGAGCCGGAGCGGTAGTAGCCGATGTTCTTTTAAAATTGCAAGAGATTATTAAGCCGGGAATAAGCACGGGCCAACTGAATGAACTTGCTCTGGAGATAACCGCATCCGCCGGGGCAAAGGCATTGTTCAAAGGTGTTGAAAGTCCCTATGCTAAGCAGCCGTTTCCAGGTGCGGTATGTACGTCGATAAATGAGCAGGTTGTTCACGGTATCCCGTCGAAGAAAGTCAAAGTCAAAGACGGCGATATTTTGAGCATTGATTACGGTGCAAAGCTGGCGGGCTACTGTGGAGATGCCGCTATAACTGTTGGAGTGGGCAGTATATCGGCGGATAAACAAAAGCTGATCGATGTAACGAAAAAGCTCCTTGATATTGCTATCGCCGAATCGGCTCCCGGGTTAAAATGGAGTGAGATCGCAGGCCAGATGGAAGCCTGTTCGAAGGCGGCTGGTTTTTCGGTAGTGACGGATTTTGTCGGTCACGGTATCGGTACAGAGATGCATGAAGATCCGAAGGTGCCGAACTTTGTAAACAGGGATTTACTGAAAAATGATATCCTTTTACGCGAAGGAATGGTCCTGGCGGTTGAGCCGATGGTTAACATTGGTTCCAATGCGGTCAAAACCATGCGTGACGGCTGGTTGGTTGTGACAAAAGACGGAAAGTGCTCCGCACATTTTGAGCATACGATAGCGATAGTAACAAGTGGTTGCGAAGTATTGACGGCGTAAAAAAAGTTATTTCAGGAGCCCGACAGGTAAGGACAAATAGAGGCAGAGAAAGCCGATTACTGGAAAGATATGGTCAAGAAAGACGCAATTAAACTCGAGGCAAAAGTGATCGATGCATTACCGAATGCAATGTTCAAGATCGAACTTGAAAACGGCCATCAGATACTGGCCCATGTGTCCGGTAAGATGAGAATGCATTTTATCAGGATTTTGCCGGGAGATACGGTTACGGTTGAGATGAGCCCATATGACCTGAGTCGCGGGCGTATAGTTTTAAGAAATTAAGAATTAAAGAAGTAAAATAACATACGGTGATATTATGAAGGTTCGAAGTTCTGTAAAACGTATTTGTGAGAATTGTAAGGTGGTCCGCCGCAAAGGTGTGGTGCGAGTGATCTGTTCGGCGAATCCCCGTCATAAGCAAAGACAGGGTTAAAGAATCGTTTGCAGATGTATTTGAGCGGGACTGAGAAAGAATATTTTTTGTTTTGATTTTTAACAGGAGTTATTATGCCGCGTATAGTTGGTGTTGATATTCCAAATGACAAACCGGTGTGGATAGCACTTACCTATATTCATGGTATTGGGCGAAATATTGCCCAAGCGATTTTAAAAAATGCCGGAATAGATGGTTCTGTCCGAGCGGGTAAACTGACAGAAGATGAAGTAAGCCGGATCACCCAGGTCATTGACCGTGATTATATCGTCGAAGGACAACTTCGCCGGCGTGTATCGCAGAATATCGCCAGGCTGAGAGATATTGCCTGCTATAGGGGTATCAGGCACAGGCGCGGCCTGCCGGTTCGTGGTCAACAGACTCAAAGCAATGCCCGGACCCGCAAGGGCAAGAAAAAGACTGTTGCCGGCAAGAAGGGTGTCAAGGAAATGCGTTAGTGTTGACTTTTTTTGAGTTGTTTTTAGAATACGAGGTTAGATAGTGGAATGGCGAAGAGCGCGAAGCGAAAAATAAGAAAGAACATTATCAAGGCGGTTGTTTATATTAAGGCGACATTTAACAATACGCTGATCACTATTACTGATCCCGATGGCGATGCGATTTGCCGGGACTCTGGTGGAACGGTCGGTTTTAAGGGGTCAAGGAAGAGCACGCCTTTTGCGGCGCAGAGAGCTGCCGAGAAGTGTGCTCGGGCTGCGATGCGTCATGGAGTTCGCGAAGTTGAGATCAAGGTCAAAGGCCCTGGTTCCGGCCGGGAGTCGGCAATATCGGCTCTTCAGCAGGCGGGGCTGCGGATATCGTCAATAGAAGATGTTACGCCGATTCCGCATAACGGTTGTCGACCCCGTAAGAGAAGAAGAGTTTAAGCGAACGATTACAGGTCATTTTATTTTGACCTGAATATATGGTAATATTGAGTTTGGAATTTAATACGGATTTAGAAACTTAAGTTTAGGGAATTGAATTTATATGGGTCGTTATCTTGATTCATCATGTAAACTTTGCCGTCGTGAGGGCATGAAACTGATGCTTAAAGGCTCCAGGTGCGAAACCGCTAAATGTGCTATTGAAAGGCACGAGCATCAGATGGCTCCCGGTATGCACGGCTGGCGGCGTGGCAGACACAGTGATTATGGAGTTAGACTTCGTGAGAAACAGAAGGTCAAAAGATTCTATGGTCTGGGCGAAAAACAGTTTATGCGTTATTTCCACGAAGCGAAACGCAGAAAAGGCAATACCGGTGAGGTTCTGCTTGAACTTCTGGAAAGGCGCCTTGACAACGTCATTTATAAACTGAACTTTGCTTCTTCGCGAAAAAGTGCCCGGCAGCTTATCTCTCATGGCCATGTATGTGTTAACGGCCATAAGGTAGATATTCCGGACCTTACTTTAAAGATTGGCGATAAGATAATTCTTAAGGATTCGAAAAAAAGCAATAAACTGGTCAAGAATCAGTTGACGAGCAATCCCAATTATGTGGTTCAGGGATGGCTTCAAGTTGATGCTGACAAACCGGCGGCTACTATAGTTGGTATTCCGAGTCGTGATGACGTGCAGCTTGTGGTTGAGGAAAACCTGGTTGTCGAATTTTGTTCGAAATAGTTTTAAAGAATGTTTCATGGCCTTGTATTACGTGGTAATACATAGCGGACAGGCTGTGAAAGGGTTTTTCAACTAATTAATTAAGAGAAAGTGGTTAATAACAGATAGTGGTTTCTGTCAGGTACGGGCCGAAAGGCAAAGACCACTGAGAACATTTACCACGGATTTTAGGAGGCCATAGATGCGGATAACTTGGCGAGGTTTAGAATTACCGACTCGTGTCGAACGTGATAACAGCGTTTCGACGGATAATTATGGACGTTTTTATATTGAACCGTTCGAACGAGGATTTGGAACGACTATCGGGAACAGCTTGCGACGAGTATTACTTTCATCGCTCGAAGGAAGTGCGGTGTCATCGGTCAAAATTGCTAAAATCGATCATGAGTTTTCTACGATCGCTGGAGTGATGGAGGACGTTACGGAAGTAGTCCTGAATGTCAAAAAACTTATTGTTCGTTTGCAGGGCGATGAGCCCAAGATCATTAAAGTCAAGGCTAATAAAGCCTGTGAAGTCACAGCGGAGATGATCGAATGTGACTCTTCCGTAGAGATTGCCAACAAAGATCTTGTGCTTGCGACGTTGACTAAAAACGTCAAATTCGAGATGGAGATGGTCATCGAAAACGGCCGAGGTTATTCTCCGGCGTCTGACAGAATTGCTGAGGCAGACAGGTTTGATCAGGAAATCGGTCATATCGAAATCGATGCGATCTATTCTCCGGTTACCCGTGTCAGGTATAAGACAGAGGATACCCGTGTCGGTCAGCGTACTAACTACGATAAGCTTATATTTGAGATATGGACGGATGGTACTGTTACGCCGGAAATGGCTCTGGTCGAGGCAGCTAAAATATTAAGAAAGTGTATTAATCCGTTCGTCCAGTACTCCGAGACAGGGAAAGATACAATTGAAGCTGAAATGGTGATGGACGAAGCTGAAGATGCCGGTGTTGATGAGGAATTGGCTGCCAAACTGGCATTGCCGATCGAGAATCTGGATCTGACCGTCAGATCGGGCAACTGTCTTGAGTCCAATCATATCGAGACGGTAGGGCAGTTGGCAGTAATGACTGAAGCGGATCTGTTAAAAATACGGAGTTTTGGAAAGACCAGTTTGCGTGAAATTCGCAGAAAACTGGCGGATATGGGCCTATCCCTGGGGATGACAGGTTTAGAATAGTTTTAGATAGTTGCTTAGAGGGATTTAGTTACATGCGTCATAGAATAGCGGGACGACATTTAAACAGGACAGGTGAGCATCGTTTAGCGTTGCGTCGTAATCTGGTTTCATCGCTCTTCGAACATGAGACGGTCTCCACGACCATTCAAAAAGCGAAGGAAGTTCGGGGGTTTGCCGAGAAGTTGATCACCCTGGGCAAGAAAGGAACGCTAACCGCTCGGCGTCGGGCAATTTCTCTGTTGAATAATCGAGCCATCTATAAAGACCAAGACGGCAAGATGGTCAAGAGCGGGACGGTGATCGGCAAACTTTTCAGTGAACTGGGTCCCCGTTATCTTGACAGGCCCGGCGGCTATACGAGGATAATCCGACTGTCCAAGAGAAGGTTGGGAGACAATGGTCAACTCGTATTGCTGCAGCTTGTCGGACAGGAAGAAACTGCCGGCCGGGAACAGGGCAAAGGAAAAAAAACCTCGGGTAAAAAACGTTCGAAAAAAACGGTTTAATTACAGGAAAAATTTGGAAACGGTTTTTTCAGGCGGGGCAAAATGAGCGAGGATGGCTGTATTTTCTGTAAGATCGCAAAAGGCGAGATTCCTTGTAATAAAATATATGAAGATGATGCAGTTCTTGCGTTTTTGGATATCCAGCCTGTCAGTGACGGGCATATGCTTGTGATCCCCAAGTCCCATTTTGGAACGCTTGATACGTGTCCTGCGGAAATCATGAGTAAAGTTATCGGTTGTGCGGGAAAGATCGCTGTTGCTGTCGCCAGTGCAATGGAGGCCGATGGTTATAATATTCTGTGCAACAATGGCAAAGCCGCGGGTCAGTTGGTCGACCACGTTCATTTTCACGTTATACCGCGAAAAAAAGACGATGGGGTTTTTGCTCACTGGCCTGCATATAAATATGATCAAGGCCAGGCCGAGGTTATCGCGGAAAAGATATGTGAAAAACTGTAATTTTGCAGTTGCGTACTATTGAAAGAGCAGCTTTTTTATGATACTTTAATATTTGGAATTTTACCGCGGGGTAGAGCAGTCTGGTAGCTCGTCGGGCTCATAACCCGGAGGTCACAGGTTCGAATCCTGTCCCCGCTATTAACTAAGTTATTGGCTGTTAGGCGTTTACGTTTGGCAGCCCTTTTGTTTTTAGCGGTTTTGGCCGGTGCGTGCCAAGTGCGTGCCAGAAAATTTCTTCATGGCTTCGGAACTCGCCTGCCTTGCTCGGTCTACTAAATCGTTACGAATAGCCATGTAAAACTTGCGAGTAGTCTCAAACGAGGCATGGCCAGCCATAAT
>CBDUSK010000015.1:0-13271 GCA_965369915.1 uncultured Phycisphaerae bacterium | reverse complement strand
TCCTCACCCGGCTGGACGAAGAAACCGGCAACAAAACCGTGTGGAGAATGACCAAGCCCGGCGAAATCTCAGCTAAGACTATGCGCCGGATAGGGGAAATGGTCTGCAAAAAGCTGGTCGACCTTACATCTGAAGAGGGAATCCCCTTCGAAGAGGCTCTGCCGAAAGAAATTCTACGAAAGGTCGCGATCCTTCTGAGCGGTCTTTCAAAGGACAAAAGAGACGTTTTACTGGAAAGCATTCAGGGAAATGACGAAAACATTGCCCAGACCGTCCAAGCGTTGATGGTGACCTGGGAAGATATTGTCAAGATCGAAGACAGGTCGCTTCAGGAAAGTCTGCGTAAAGTCGATGCCGGCGTGCTGGCCAAGGCACTATTCGGAGCAGACCTGATCATCGCGGAGAAGGTACGCTCGAATATCTCTCAGCGTGCTTCGGAGATGGTAGACGAAGAAACCGCTCTTATGTCCGAACCGAGAAAGAAAGAGATATTCGAAGCTCGGGAAGAAGTCGTCAAGCCTCTGCGGGAAGCTAACGAAGCCGAGGAGCTTAGATTTATAGAGGAAGAATGACCGGATGAGCCAAAACCTGACATTAAATATTGATACCGCGATCGCATCAGTGGTCCCGGTCGGGAAGTTTACACCTTCCGGTCTGACCATGGATGAAACGCCGATGGTATCGGGAGTTTCGGGAGCAGAGAAGGAAAATCTGCTTCAACTTAGCCAGGCTCTTTCTGCAGCCATCAATGAGTTCAAACGGCTTAACGAAGATGTATTCAACTCTCATCGAGAGCAGATCGCCCGGCTTAGTGTCGGGATTGCCGAAAAAATACTTCAGAAAGAGATCGCTGAAGGCCAGTACGATATTGAGAAGATTGTACAGGAATCGCTCAAGACCGCTCCATCTCAGCAGAATGTGTCGATCCGTCTTAACCCGGATGACCTGCAACAATTTCAACAGATACTCAAAGACAAAGGCTCGGATATCCCTTTCAACGCAAAACTTTTGCCGGATGCGAACATCGGGCCTGCTCAGTGTATCATCGAAACTGACAAAGGAATGATCGAACATCTTATCGATAAACATTTAGCACAGATCACCGAAGCTCTGAAAACAGGAGGTAATGAGTAATGTCGTCAAGCCCGTCCAGCCAGAGCTTTATAGATTTCGAGCAGTTTCATTCGGTGCTGCAGGACGTAAATCTGCTTTCCCATAAAGGTTCGATCCTGCGGGTAGCCGGGTTGATGGTCGAGAGCAACGGCCCTGCCGTCGGGCTTGGACAGATATGCAAGATACACATTCGTGACGGTAAAAAAAACGTACTCGCCGAAGTCGTCGGCTTCAAGGAAGGACATCTGATACTGCTTCCACTGGAACACATCGATGGGATAAGCCCCGGGGATATGGTAATCGCTCTGGATAAGCCCAGGTTTATCCATCTGGATGATAATATCCTGGGCAGAGTGCTTGACGGGCTTGGGCGTCCCATAGACGGCAAAGGCCCTCTGGGAAGTAGCGAAAAGAGACCTCTGGATAATATGAGTCCGCCTCCGCTGAGCCGCAAGATAATCTCTGAACCACTTGCATTGGGGATAAGGGCAATTGACGGTATTCTGACCTGCGGCAAAGGCCAGAGAATAGGTATCTTTTCCGGCAGCGGAGTAGGCAAAAGCGTTCTTTTAGGCGAGATCGCCAACGGCAGTGATGCAAACGTAAACGTCGTTGCCCTTGTTGGAGAACGCGGAAGAGAGGTCCGTGAATTCCTTGAAAAAGACCTTGGCCCCGAAGGTCTCGAACGAAGTGTAGTCATTGTCGCGACTTCCGATTCAGCACCGATCGAGAGAGTAAAAGCTGCGTTCGTTGCTGTTACCATCGCCGAATATTTCAGGGATCAGGGCAAAGATGTATTGTTTATGATGGATTCACTTACGCGTTTTGCACAGGCCCAGCGGGAAATAGGTCTTGCCGCCGGCGAACCCCCTGCCACAAAAGGTTACTGCCCAAGTGTTTTTTCCCTTATGCCCAGGCTTGCAGAGCGTCTCGGCTGCAGTGATACCGGCAGTATCACCGGCATTCTGACCGTACTTGCAGAAGGGGATGACCTCGAAGATCCCGTCGCAGACAGCGCAAGATCGCTCCTGGACGGTCATATAGTGCTGAGCCGTAAACTTGCCGACCGGGCGCATTACCCTGCCATAGATGTCCTGCAGAGTATCAGCAGGCTTATGAACACTGTGGTCAGTGAAGAGCATAAAAAAGCGGCACAGAAATTCCGGGAAATATATGCCGTATACACCGACGCCGAGGACCTGATAAATATAGGAGCTTTTTCGCCCGGCAGTAATAAACGAATCGACGGTTCGATCGCCCTTATTGACCGGATACACAACTTTTTGACCCAGCCGATTCGTCAGCGAGGCAGTTTTGAACAGACTGTCGAGCAACTGACAGACATTGCAAATTCATGGGATGAGCTCCTCTCCGGCAACACTACCGAAAGAGCCGCAACTGTCGGTACGGATTAAAAAGAAAATTTAAAAAATGACAGTCAGCATAAGATATTGATCTGACTGATATAATATGATTTTGACAGTAAGTATCAATAGCATTAAGGAAGAGAAGTGAAAAAATTTATTTGGCGGTTGCAAAGGCTCCTTGACATAAAGATAAAACAGGAAAATGTGATGCGTGGCGAGTTAGTCACTGTCACTGAACAGGCAGTGGCCGTAAGAGGCCGGATCATGGTCCAAAAAGCCGCGTTAAGGAGAATGCTCAATGAACTCGCTGAAAAAAACGCTAAACAGAGAATGCCCGAGCAGGAGTTTTTCCTCAAATACGTTCATGTTACCGACGAAGAAATAAAACGGCTCGAACTAATGCTTGATGAACTCGAAAAACTTCGCCGGGAGAAAATAAAAGAAATTCTTAAGATCAGAAAATTCAGAAAAGGGCTTGAAAAATTAAAAGAAAAAGCCAAAGCTGAATTCATAAAGGAACAGTATAAAGACGAGCAGAACAAACTGGATGAAAGAACGACCCTCAGTTACGCTCGAAAAATAATTCAGCACGCATAAACACCGTGTTGAAATAAAAAGGTTTTTTAGCAGGAGACAGAGCTATGAAAAAACTTCAAATAATAATATTAGCCTCGGCGGGGCTGGTCAGTTTTGTCAGTGCATTTACGGTTTCATGGTTTATCAAAAGGTCCCAGCCGGTTTTACCGGAAACAGTCCAGAAACAAGTTCAGGAAGGGACAAGCCCGGAGATGTTCGATATTTCCGGTCCCGGCTCCAATACCGAAATCAGTCTTATCGAAGACGATGCTACCAGCTACAAGCTGTCTAAAAGCATGACGGAAAAACAGTTAAAAAGCCTTATCTATGACATCCGTGAAAAGATGAAAGAACACAGGTACAGCGAAAAGGAGCTGGACAGACGCAGGCAAAGAATGCAAGTGATTCAGGATACTCTCCAGGAGGATATCGACAGACTTGATACGCTCCGTGTCCAGTTAACATCCATCCTCTCGAATCTGCAACAGCAGGAGCACAGCTTAAAACAGACTACCCTTAAGATCGAGGAAACAGAACAGGCCAATATGAAAAACCTCGCGGCACGATACGACAAGATGAGCACCGATTTGGCAACCAATATCATGATTAACATGGCCTCAAATAATCAACTCAACGACGCGGTAAAGATCATGTATTACATGTCGGATAGGACGTCCGGAAAACTGCTCGGTGAGATCGGCAATAGTAAGCCGAACCTGGCGGCTTTAATATCCCTACAGTTAAAAAGAATAAAAGAAAGCGAGTAGCCTCATGGATATAGCAACTCTTATAGGATTGCTATTCGGCTTTGGAATCATTTCCGGTACCATAGTCATGGGCGGCGGAGGCATGGCTTTTATACATGTCCCATCGATGTGCATCGTCATCGGGGGCATGTTATGCTCGGTTCTGATTCATTTTTCAATGGGTCAGTTCCTATCGATCTTTTCCGTAGTAAAGAAAACGTTCATGGTCAAGATCATGTCTCCATCTGAGCTTATCCAGCAGATGGTCAACTTTGCCGCGGTCAGCAGACGGGACGGAGCTCTTGCCCTGGAAGAACAGATCCGCAAAGTAAACAACAAGTTCATCGAAAAAGGTCTTCAAATGCTCGTGGACGGTCAGGAGGAGAATGTGGTCAGAGAAATGATGGACCTGGAAATTCAGTATATCCAGGAGCGTCACAGTCAGGGTAAAAAGATACTTGAGTTTATGGGTTCTTCCGCTCCCGCTTTCGGAATGATCGGGACTCTGATCGGACTGGTGCAGATGCTTCAGAACCTTAGTGACCCTGCCGGGCTGGGTAAAGGTATGGCCATAGCTCTTATTACAACTTTCTACGGCGCCTTTATAGCAAACATGGTCTTTATACCACTGGCAGGCAAACTCGGGATATATTCAAAAGCAGAAGTCCTTTCCATGGAAATGACCTTGGAGGGGGTCTGTGCCATCTCAAGGGGGGACAATCCGACCGTCGTACGAGAGAAAATGCAGTCGTTTGTTTCTCCGAACAAGCGTGAAGATGTAAAGGCAACTATATAAGATGCCCCGGGAACGACGAAAAGTCGAAGAAGAACCGCAGGCAGGTGCACCGGTATGGATGGTCACCTTCAGCGACTGCATGACCCTGCTGCTGACGTTTTTTGTGCTGCTGCTCAGCTTTGCCGGATTCAGTAAAGAAACCTTTCACGGTATCGGGGCCTCGTTCGGCAATGCTCTGTCTTCTGTAGGCACAAAGCAAAAGTCTGAAAAGGATTCGATGTGGAGAAATGAGCAGGTAAAACACAGAGAAAAACTTACCAAAGGTACTGAAGTTAGAACACTTATCGAAGAGGACAGCGGGAACTTCATGAAAGAAGACAGGCCCCTGGATTTCAGGAACCTTAAGGTCTTTACGGTTCCTTCGACTATTGTTTTCTGGGGTTCAGGAAGTGCTATTACTAAAACCGGTCACGAAATACTTGACGCGTTTGTGATCTTTCTCAAATCGACTCCTAACCGGGTAGTCATCAGTGAAAACGGGCCGGATGCAGAACGTACCTTAGGTCTTTCCAGAGCCTGGGCCATACTCGATTATATGATCAAGAAAGGCCTGGACAAAAACGCTTTCAGCATAACCGCATCAAGTACAATCCGCAATCCGTCCAAAGTTCGGCGCATGCTCGAAATCACGTTGCTTGAACGGGATATATACGAATGAAACTTAGAAAAAAGACATCAGAAGAATCCCAAAGCGGCGCACCGGCATACATAGTCACCTTCTCGGACATGATAACTTTGCTTCTGACGTTCTTTGTACTGCTTTTGGCGATGGCCGATGAACAAAACGAAATGCTGTACAGGGATGGGCAGAGCGCTTTCAAACGTGCCGTTGCCGGTTTCGGTTTGTCAGGTATCCTGTTCGACAAGTCCGACGGCTCACAGTTCAATCATCCCCTTGTAAAATACCGGGTCAGGAAGGGTAGCGATGAAACCAAAGACCGGTCTATCGATGCAGAAACAGAGATGTTGCGCCGGGTCATCATGGATCTTGAATATTTGATGAAAATAAGCCCGTCCCAGATAACCGCCTCATCCAAGACATTCACTGCTCTTGATATTCGTTTTGAGCCCGGCAGTTGGGAACTGGACGAATCCGCAAAGCAATTTCTGAACAAATACTCTCGCCAGATACAGGAAAGTTTCGTTAATCAACCGCTTGCTTTCTACGTTGTGGGCACGGCAAGGTCCGAAAGGCCGGGAAAACAGCAGTGGACTGTCTCGGGTAACAGGGCCCAGGCGGTTGCGGATCATTTGAAGAATAAATTTTCAGAAAGCGCCTGGCCGGTTTACTGCTGGGGTGTAGGCCCCGGCGGCGACTGGACCGGTTCGTCCGGGTTTATCAGCAAAAAATCTCAGATCATGATCGTAATGTTAATAGACAAATCACACAATATGTTGGATTAGCCGTACTGACAGATACCGAATAGATACAACCTGATAAATGTAAATTTTTTCGACATCATGCTTGATTTTCCAACGAATCGGCGGGAGAAATCACCGTTTACACCTAATCAGCCCCATTATTAGCTTCCGGCACGGAATTTGCACAACAAAACTGTGTGGCACTTTAGTCTTTAACTTTATAGGTAATCGATGTTTAAGAGAAAAATTCTATTACTATCAGCGACCCTGGTCATCTGCATCATCGCCGGAGAACTGCTTTCCAAAGCACGTGCCTCCGAGCACAGTCAAAATGCTGAAAAAGCAGATCAGCAGAACCACACAAAAGAAACCATCGAATGGTCTAACTACAGATCAAACCTCAACCAGGCAAAAGAAAACGCACAGTTTAAACTGATAAAGCAGTTCGCGATAGCGATCTTGTTCGTTATCGTACTGGGCTTTGGGGCATTTTATTTTTCCAAAAAACTTGTGCCGAGACTCACTGCGATGCGAGGCAAAAATATCTCCGTCATCGAAACGATCCATCTGGGCCAAAACCGGACTTTATTTGTGCTGGAAATCGGCATCGGTCAAAAACTGCTTATCGGCAGCACGAATAACGCCATCAATTTCCTGGCCGATGTAACAGAAGCATTATCAGGTAAATCAGAAACGCAAACCTGGAATGATTGAGGTTAAGATGAGATTGACCCCTGTCAGAATATGTTCTGTCCTAATCACGCTGAGTGTCTTGGCCGGAGTATGTCACGGCCAGGAAAACGGGGACGCCTCACAGAACAACTTCACCTCGACCATGCCCACGGTTCCTGACCTTCTTAACGTCATCGACAAGGTCACCACCGATCCATCGGAAGAAAAGCCCATAGCCTGGGCCACCCCGGTAAAGCTTGTCGTAATCTTTACTCTTCTTGCGATTATACCGAGCCTTCTGGCGATGACCACTTCGTTTACCCGTATCGTCATTGTATTGAGCTTTGTCCGAAGGGCCCTGAGCACCCAATCCATACCCCCGAACATGGCAATAATGGGTCTGGCAATCTTCCTTACGCTCTATTCGATGGCACCTACTTTCCAAAAGATCAATAATGAAGGCATCCAGCCCTATATCGCCGACGAGATCGATTTCAATACGGCAACTTCTCGGGCCAGTGACATAATAAAAGGTTTCATGATTCGTCAGACCCGTCAGAGCGATCTAAAGGTCTTTGTGAAGATGGCAAAGGTTCAGGTGCCCAATACTCCGATGGAACTGCCGCTGCATATAGTAATCCCGTCATTTATCATAAGCGAGTTCCGCACGGCTTTTGAGATAGGATGCCTGATGTTCATCCCGTTTTTACTTCTGGACCTGGTGATAGCAAGCATTCTGCTCAGCGCTGGTATGATGATGCTTCCTCCGGTAATGATTTCACTGCCCTTTAAATTAATACTGTTTATCCTTATTGACGGCTGGGGAATACTGGCTCAAAGCCTTAGTATGAGTTTCAAATAAAAAATCTGCAATTTTCGAGGAACCTGTAAATGGATGCAAATTATATACTGTATCTTGGGCGGCATACTCTTGAAACGGCGTTGCTGGTGGCTTCGCCTTTACTGCTGGTATGTGTATTGTCCGGCGTGATAGTTTCCCTCTTTCAAACCGTTACCTCTCTGAAGGACATGACTTTGACTATGGTTCCGAAACTCGTCGCCATATGTGTCACAACCCTGCTTTTCGGTAATTGGATGATGCAGATACTGATAAGATTCACCGTCGAAATATTTAACCAGATTCAGTTGTACGGTCAGTAATGGAGTTGTTAGCCGGGAAAATACTGGGTTTCATGCTTGTGCTCACACGTGTCGGAGCATTTTTTGCCGTTTCCCCGGTATTCAGCTGGGAAGCCATTCCCAAACAAATAAAAATCTCCATGGCGATATTCACAGCCGTCTTTATTTCGAGTATTACCAGCTGTCCCTATACCAGTGAAAACACTTCCATCATACAGATGGTATTGTTAATAGCTAACGAAGTCATTTACGGACTTGCGCTGGGCTATGTCGCGGTTATGATCTTTTCTGCTATAAAACTCGGTGCCCGCATCGTCGAGAGGCAGATGGGACTGGCGATGGCGAGTATTCTTGACCCGTTAAGCGGAGAAAGCGGACAGCCCATCGGCTTGCTTATGGAAATGATCTTCATACTGCTGTTTCTGTCTGTCAATGGTCATCATCTGTTTTTGATGACCATTTCCGACAGCTACCGGAACTTTCCGGTTGGGTCCATCCCTGCCATAGGACAGCTTACAGAAAGTATAATCGTCGCCGGCTCAACGCTGCTTTTGCTGGGGCTGAAGATCTCGGCCCCGATCCTTGCGTCTTTTATGCTCATGATGGTGGTCCTGGCCGTACTGGCAAGAATAGCACCTGAGACGAACATATTGTTCCTGAGTCTGCCCCTGCGGGTAGGTCTGGGGCTTCTGATGGTAGGAATATTCCTGCCTTTCATAAATAATTTCATTAAAGAATTTTCTCAATGGATGGACAAACTGCTGCCTTTATGACTTTGATACTGCCGGCCGGATAAGGACCGACCGGAACCAAGAGGGATAAAAAAAATGGCTGACGTCCCAAAAGAAGAAAAAACAGAACAACCAACGGCTAAGCGTTTAGAAGATGCTCGAAGCAGAGGAAACGTCCCCGTCAGCCAGGAGATGCTCTCGGCTGTAACTCTTATCGTCCTGACCGCGATAACCGCTCTTAGGGGCCCCAGCATTGCACGCTGGGCCATGGACGAGATTAGACAGGGATTTTCCTGCGACCAGCATTTGAATATGTCAAATCCCCATATCTTTTTGAGTTATATGAACACAAAGATCGTGGATTGTTTTTTTATAATGACACCGTTTTTCCTCGCATTGATGATTTCGGGCGTAGCCACCTGTCTTGTCATAAATGGCCGGACTCTTACTTTCTCACCCAAGGCACTTAAATTAAAATTTGACACTATTAACCCCATGAACGGGTTAAAAAACATGTTTTCAGCATCTTCGTTAGTCAAGCTCATTCTTTCGGTCATAAAGATTATTTTCGTCAGCCTGATAGTCTACTCCTACCTTCGCGACAAACTCGATTCCCTCGCCACATTCCAGTGGGTATCGTCAGAGCAGATGCTCGGGGCTATTTCCGGACTGATACTCGGGGTGCTCAAAAGACTTTGCCTGGCTATATTCATAATCGGGATAATCGATCTTATCTACCAAAAGTGGAAATTCATCGAAAAGTTGAAGATGACCAAAAAGGAAGTAAAAGATGAAGCAAGAGATGCCGATACTCCCCCCGAAGTCAAGAAGCGAATCCGCCTCAAGCAGTACGAAGTGTTTATGCGGCGTATGCTCCAGGAAGTACCCAAGGCCAATGTCGTGCTCGTCAATCCGACACACGTAGCGGTCGCATTACGATATGACCCTGAGATAATGAATGCGCCTGTCGTCGTGGCAAAAGGCGGTGACCATCTCTGCGAAAAGATAAAGGACATCGCCCGTGCCTACGGGGTGCCTATAATAAGAAGACCCGCACTTGCAAGAACCCTTTTCAGCACCATCGAACTGGGCGGGATAGTCCCGGATGAACTTTTCGTAGCCGTGGCGGAAATATTGGCACTTGTCTACCGTCTGCGTCAAAGCAGAATATATTCTTGAAGGTATCTGTAAATGGCTTATACTATAAACACTGATGTGAAGATGATGTTCGATACCGGCTCAAGTACAGAAAAAGTCTCATTGCGGTTGCTGTTCGCACGCAGTGATTTCGTTTTTACGGCAGCGGCCCTGTCGTTGCTGGCCGGGTTTTTGGTCCCATTTTCACCACGGGTCCTTGACATCTTCTGGGGCCTTAACCTGTGCTTTTCCATGGTGCTGCTGCTGATAACCTTTTCCGCAAAAAGCACCTCTGAACTGTCAGGTTTTCCGCAATTGATGCTATTCGGGGTTCTTTTACGAATTATCCTTGCAGTTACTTCGGCAAAGCTTGTCATTCACAACGGACTCGGTGGCATAATCATAGAAGCCCTGGGTAAACCACTGTCCCAGACGAGCCCGGTCTGGATAATAATAATCATACCCATCACCGCGGTGGTGGTTATGATATTGGTCTACGGTGCTGCAAAACGCATAGCAAAAGCGTCCGTGAACTTCACCCTTGAAACCCTGCCCTTAAAACAGGCCTCAGTCAAAACCGATCTGAACATGGGGTTGATAACTGATAAGGAAGCTGAAAATCTCGATGAAAAGATCAAGCAGGAAACCCGGTTTTACCTCAACATGGCAGGTGTTGGAAAACTGCTGTTCTGTGAAGGGATGATCACCGGGCTGGTAGTCATCATTACCATAGCAGGGCTGGCTTCGATGTCCGCAATCGGCAGGATGGGTCCGGAGTCCCACACTTCATTTGGGCTGTTTGCCTCTCTTGCCGCAGGGGCTGCAGTCCTTACTCTTCTGCCCGAACTTTTCATCGTCCTTGGAACGGCACATCTTCTCAGCAAAAGCTCGTTGACTCTCCAGACTGATAACAAAAAGACCAGCGCCCAGCAAGCCGAAACAATCGAGATAATCTCCAATGAAACAGGAAAGAGCGAAAAGGTGGAACTGCTGAACCCCGATTTTGCAAAGGCCCCCGCACAGCAAATTGAGATCCAGCAGAATAATGAAAACATCACAAGTTTCGAGCCTGTTTCCAAAAGATCTGAAATGCCTCCCAGTCCGCCGGAGCCGGAAGTATCACCCCCCGCACAAAAACCAGCCGGCATCGAGGATTATTATAAGGACATCAGCTCCCGGATAGAACGTCTTTCGAAAGACCAGATGCCGGTGTTGCTCGCAGCAGAACGCATTGGAGACCTTCCCGTTACCATCGCAGTTAATACGGCTATCTTACTAACGCAAAAGGGGCACAAATGCCTGCTGATAGACGCCGACCCTGAAAGAAACGCCATCGCAAAAGTGTTTGATATCCCGCTGGATAAGATCAAAAACCGCGGCGTGCCTACCTGCATCGAAAACCTTTCGATCTGGACCAGTAGAAAATTACCTGACGCCGAGGCCGCAAGTCTTAAAAAACTAATCGATGTTGCCACAAAAAGATACGACCGGGTGATGATCTACGCTCCTAATATGAACTCGGCAAAGATCCGTGAAAAGCTTCCGCTGGTTGCGGCAAATGCCGTTATCTTCTCCGCTGATAACGAAGTTGACAACGCCCTTTGCAAACTTATGGACTCTGGTGATTGTCAAACACTCGCTGTTATGCCTCCTGCTCAAACGGCTGTTTGAAGCCAATGGAGTTGAGGAAGATCCTTATCAGCCGATACTCAGATACCCAATGCGCTCATCTGCTGGTTCAGCATCGCCAAGGTCTGTTCCAGCCGGGCAAACTTCAGTATCAGCCTGTTCTCGACCAACTCCAGACGCCTTTGTTCACTATCGATCCGTTCGTTAAGCCTGTCGATAGCATCGCTGACACTGTTCTGGCTGACATCGAGCCTGCCGGTATTCGTTTTAAGGATATCATCCAAAAGGTCCTTGGTAGCACCGGCAAAACCCTGCTTGACATATACTGTTGCTTCAAATGTACCGTTCGAGGTCAGATCGACTGTCATCGTTAAACTGTTTTCAGGATGATCGGGGTACCCATCCGTAAAACTTGCATCACCTATGATCGTATTGCCGTCAATAGTGGCATCTCTCGCATCACTTATGGTCTCGTCTGATGTCCATATCTTTGCTGAAGTAATCACTCCACCACTGACGATAACCTCAACATTATAAGTGCCTGCCGTGGTATTGGCACCACCGTCATAAAACTTGATGATATCAGAATTGCTGCTTCCTTTGTTCATCGCACCTATAAGTTCAAGGACACCGGCGTAATCTTCTGCGATGGCATCGTCAAGATCACTGCTGTTAAGACTGAGTTTGTCGTTTGCATCGACTTCAAGCCCGATATCACTGGGCAAAAAGAAACTGTCGTCGCTGGTAAAGCCTTTTGCAACAGCGGTAAACAAGGATTCGACCTGGCTGCTTACCGACGTAAGTGCATAGTTGCCGTACAAAGGTCCTTTGGACTTAGTGCTCGGCTCATACTCGGCGTTTTCCGTCATGAACGTGACGAACTCATTATAGGCCTCGATCATTTTATCAAGTTTTTCCTTCAGGGCCTCTTTGTTCCTAGTTAAAGTAACCTCAACCGTATCATAGGTTGAGGTGGTAGAGTTCCAGGTCGTATCCTGCAGGGCAAGAGTAACCCCATCGATGACATCATCGATGGAATTTGTGCCCCTGCTAATCCAGTCAGTTTCAACACCCTTGGTATCTTCCGACATTACATGAGTGCCCTCAGACGTCATAGCAGAAATATCGATCGAAAGTAAGTTGACATCACCAGCAGTATCACGGAATGTAAATATCGTGATACCACCGCCATTCACATCTAATTTGTCTCCGCTAACTGTTATATCACCAGTATTAACATTCGACAATGCCTCAAGGGCGGCTTGTATAACATCGAGATTGGCATTGCGATTAATCTCACCAGTAGTTTGCCCATCATAAGTTAAGTGAAAATGGCCACCAGTCGCTCTATCTGAGTTGGTAAGGTGTTGCACTTCAGCGACAGCCGAATCAGGGGGATAGCCGTCGACCCTTATCTTCGAATCCTGGGCCGACTGGGTCTCAAGGAAATTTGCTACTTTAAAACCTGTTATCAGATCACCATCAACAATGGTACCACCCTCATCACCTTCCAAAGCGAAAGTCGGGAGGCTCATTGCAGCTCCGGAACCGCCATTATTAAAAGTAAAGCCAGTAACTTCAAGACTACTTGCTCCATCTGTAATGGCGGTAAGCTTTATCTGACCGTTTTTAAATGTGGCCTTTACCGATTCATTGTACGCATCCTCTATTTCACTCAACAGATCCGCCATTGTTGTGTACTGATTGACACTGATGACGACGGAACTGACCGCTACGCCGTAATGGTCCGTACCTGTAATAGTGATATCATCGCCGGTTGCTAATGGTCCGCCCGTAACATTATCAAGATCTGTCAGTTTCGTCGTAAGCGCGGCATTTTCACCGTTGAGCAGGAACAGCGTTGTGTTGTCAGAGCCCCAGACCTCGGTATTGCTGCTATTTACGGTTATCTGGTTATCCGAGCCGCCGTCATCACCGTTCAGGACAAGGTGATAGACCTGGTCGGACCCTGCATCATATTTTAATATCGTAGCCGTAACAC
>CBDUSK010000014.1:0-13712 GCA_965369915.1 uncultured Phycisphaerae bacterium | reverse complement strand
CCCGAGTCTTTCAGGTTGGTTACATGATAGACGTCTCCGCCCCGGCCGCCTTTCGTGAACTTGCCGGCTCCTTCGGCGCCGGGGAAGGCGATGGTGTCGGCTTTGACAGACAATGTTGACATCAGTGCGCAGATACATAGGGCCGTAAGTCTTGCCGTTAGCCCGGGTGTCTGTATGGACAGTCTTTCTGTTGGTTCATTACGCATCATGCATCTTTCCTTTATTAACTGGGATTTCCCATAAACAATCGTATATCTTAGCTCGCTTGCGCCGCTGGGCATCTTTTCTAATAGAATATCAAATCTGTTTCGAGAAATCAAACTTTCCAACTTCATTTTGAAATTATTTCAGCAGGAACACTTGTGAAGATATGAATTTAGCAACTGATTATCGTTTCTTTGACGGAGGCTTATATAGAATGAATTTCATCAGAAAAGCTATAAAATCCAAGGTCTTTTAGATAAAAATCGCCGATATTCGTAGTTATATTGACAATGGCGTTTAAAGTTGGTATAAACTTCGCAATGCTCCGCTGGGTCGGATCTTGACCCATTGGCAGGATATTGCAATATTTTGTCAAAAAGCCGGAGGAGTGACCGAGTGGCTGAAGGTGGCGGTCTTGAAAACCGTTGTACCGCAAGGTACCGGGGGTTCGAATCCCTCCTCCTCCGCTTTATTTACACCGTTGTCAATCAATGACGGCGGTGTCCTGTTAATTGATAATTGATTATTGTTGTGGAAAGGGCGACTTGTCGCCGGCTATTCGTCAAATCCGCCATGGCTCGCGCATTGAGCGTGACAAATGCCGATTAGCATCTTCATCACCGACAAAACTTTCTTTTTCCGGATCCCACTTAAGAGGTCTGTCAAGCAGATACGCGATATTACCAATATGACAAACCGTTGCCGACCGGCAGCCGATCTCCACATCGCAAATAGGTTTTTTCCGAGTTCTGATACAATCAAGGAAGTCCCGGTAATGGCTGCTGCTTGAGTAAAGATGTTCGTCAGACGGAGAAAGCCGAATCTTCATAAGTTTGTCCGGCCAGGTCTTAAGATATCCTCGGTTCACTTCAACCTTACCTTTTGTACCGTTAAAAAGAATACCGTTTGCGGTACCTTCGCGAGTCATAACAACCCCGTTCGCATATTTGTAAGTAAGTGCGCTAATGTCCTTGCCGTTAGGCGGGATAACCTCAACCGGTCCGGTATGATCCATCCCAAGTCCCCATTGCGCGATATCGAAATGGTGAGCCCCCCAGTCAGTCATTCCGCCGCCGGCATAATCGCGGTACTTGCGGAAATTGGGAAAACGTTCAAACTCGATGGGCGGAGCGATGTCCGAATTATAAGGTCTCCATGGGGCAGGTCCAAGCCACATATCCCAGTCCAGTTCCTTAAGAACAGGCTCAGCAGGCAGATTACATTCGCCCGAAGGCCCGCCAACATTAACCACAACATTCTTTACTTCACCAATGTATCCATTCCTGACCAGTTCACAAGCAAACCTGAACTTCATATTCGACCGCTGCATGCTGCCCGTCTGCAAAACACGTCCGTAACGCCGGGTAGTGTCAACCATAGCACGCGCCTCTTTGATAGTAAGCGACAAAGGCTTTTCGCAAAACACGTCCTTACCTGCCTGCATCGCACGTATCGAAGGAATAGCATGCCAGTGATCAGGAGTCGCCACAACGACCGCGTCGATATCATCGCGAGCTATCAAGTCACGAAAATCGTGAATTTCAGAACAGCCCTTATATTTCTCATCGACTAATCGGCGGGCGTAGGCACGCTTACGAGAATCGACATCACATACAGCGACAGTCCGGAAGCCGCCAATCCCGAGAAAACTCCCCAGAAGACCTCGACTCCGCTTACCGGTCCCGATAAACCCCAAAGTAATCCGCTCACTTGGTAAAATTTCACTTTTACCAAAGGCAGAAGAAGGAATAAAATACGGGAAACCGATCGCGGCGGCTGTTATTTTTGCCGTACTTTTTAATAATTGTCGGCGATTCAGCTTGTTTGGTGTTGCCATAATAATTCCCTAATTATTGCAAAAAAATATTTCCTGTTCATGATCGAGCTTTACTTATAACGGATTTAATGTTAAATATCAATAAGACACGGCAAATATTTGACGAATTCGGAGTTAACATGACAATTAAGCAAAAGGCAGTATTAGAAAAAAACGGAGCACAAATGCGGGCTAAGTTTCCGGTTATATTAACGATTATGGCGGTTATGGCTTTGGCTGACCTCGGTTTTTGTACGAAAGCAGACAGGCCCTTCCTGAAAGCGATGATCGTAACCGGCCAAAATAATCATGACTGGAAAGCGAGTAGTCCAATTTTCAAACAGATACTGGACGACTCGGGCGTGTTTAAGACAGACCTTGCTACAAGTCCTGAGAAAGGTGGAGATATGTCCGCCTTTGATCCTCAGTTTAATGATTATGATGTTGTTGTGCTCGACTATAACGGTGAGATGTGGAACAAAGGAACGCGTCAGGCGTTTCTGGAATACGTCAAAAACGGCGGCGGTGTAGTCGTAATACACGCCGCGGACAACGCGTTTCGCAGGTGGGACGAATATAATAAGGTTATAGGCTTGCGCTGGGGCGGCAACGAAAAAACCGGGCCGTATATCCGGTTCAGAGACGGTAAGGTTGTTCGTGACATGACGCCGGGATCGGCCGGCGGACACGGGCCACAACATACGTTTGTGGTTATCAATCGCGTAACCGACCATCCGGTCACTAAAGGTCTCCCGGAAAAGTGGATGCACGCCCGTGATGAGCTTTATTCATCTTTGAGAGGACCTGCGGAGAATTTGACCGTCCTGTCGACGGCTTATGCGGATCCGGAAAAAGGAGGCACAGGTGAACATGAGCCTGTGTTGTTCACGATCCGTTATGGCAAAGGCAGAGTGTTTCACGATGTGCTTGGTCATGTAAAGGGGTCGTATCCGCCTCCAGCTGTGGAATGCGCAGGTTTTATTGTGACTTTTCAAAGAGGGGCCGAATGGGCGGCGACTGGAAAGGTGACACAGCCTTTGCCGAAAGATTTCCCAAGCGCAACACGTGCCCTCAGATGGAAAGGATATAAACCGGTCATGCTTGCCGATCTTCTCAAAAGGTGTGCGGAATATGATTATGGAAAAGATCTTAAAGCGTTTGATCAACTTGTGAATATGATAAATGCAGCCAACGGTAAGCCCCGGCGCATAAAGAAAATCGAACAGGAGATCCTGCCATTGCTGACTGCCGACATTCCACTGGCGGCAAAACGGCTTTTCTGTAAACAATTGAATGCTATCGGCTCAGATTCCTCGGTGAAAACATTGTCGGGGATGCTGGATGATCCTAAAACTGCTGATATGGCACGGTATGCACTGGAGGGGATCGCGGGCGATAAGGTAAATAAAGCTCTCCGGCAAAAGCTGACTACTGCTTCTGGTAATACCAAAATTGGGATCATAAATACCCTGGGCGTTCTGCAGGATTCGCGAAGCGTTTCTGTGCTACGTAAGATGGTTTATGATCCTGACGAACAGACAGCCTATGCGGCGATCACAGCACTGGGAAAGATCGGCGGCAAAGATGCGGCCCTGACATTAAAGCGGGCCAAAGGTAAAACAACCGGACGGTTGCAGATGGAAATTTTGCACAGCTATCTCAATTGCCTGGCCGGGCAGGTTCGGCTCGGTCAAGCCAAAAACGCTGCGAAAGAATATCAGCAATTATACAAGGGCCAAGTGCCGGAGATCATTCGTATTGCCGCGTTGAAAGGTATGGTGCAGTCAGATCCAGCCAACGCCGGCAAAATCCTTGTCGATGTGATCCGCAAGGGAGACCCAGGTGTTGGGCCCATTGCCTTTCAGCTCGTCGGCGAGATTTCCGACAGGAAAGCCTTAGATACTCTGACGAAAGAATTGCCCAAGCTCTCGATCTCCGGGCAGGTACAGTTAATAACGGCTCTCGACCATAAAGCCGACCGCACCTTCACATCGGCAGTTGTCAAAATGACCGACAGCAGCAACCGGGACGTTCGGAACGCGGCATTGAAGGCATTGGCTGCGCTCGGCGACAAAACAACCGTTGCACTGCTGGCTAAAACGGCAGCACATGCCTCCGGCTCCGAGCAACAGGCAGCACGTACCAGCCTGTACAGGCTTAAAGGCAAAGGGGTAGACGAAAATATTATAGAGCAAATACCTGCCGGTGATACGAAGGTCAAAATAGAATTGATTCTCGCTGCCGACGAACGTTTTATCAGCGGCGCCGTTCCAACACTGCTGAAAACGGCCGCCGATGCAGACATATCTGTGCGTGTCAGATCTATCAAGGTCCTGAAGACGCTGGCCGAATCGAAAGATATACCGATGTTGATCGGTATTCTTACAGAGACCGCTGATTCGGCGGAACGCAAAGGGATCGAAAAAGTGCTGGTTACCGCGGCAAGGAAAACAGAGGGAAACAACAAGTCCGCCCAGATCCTGGATGTGATCGATAAGATCAAAGACGTTGACGACAGATGTTCATTGCTAAGCGTGCTCGGAATGCTGGGCAATGACAGTTCCCTGCCTGTTCTTCGTAAGGCATTAAAGAGTGACAATGACAAACTCAAAGACACGGCAATTCGTGCCCTGGTCAAATGGCAAAGGCCTGCCCCGATGCCGGACCTTATGGAGATCGTTAAGACCGACACAAACGCTACCAGACAGATATTGGCACTGCGTGGTTATATAGGCCTTATTTCCAAGCCGTCGGATCGCACCTTAGACGAATCCGTTAATCTGCTTGCAGGCGCCATGGCCCAGGCCAAACGGCCGGAAGAAAAAAGACTTATACTTTCATTATTGACCGATTACGAGGGCGAAGAGGCGCTGCAGTTGGCAAAAAGTTGCCTCGGTGATAAGGCAATTGCGAGCGAGGCGGCTTTTGCGATTAAAAAACTCGATATGATTTCCTTAATATCCACTCCGAACAAACACGGCGGTATTTCCCCTGTCGCTGTTAACGACGGCAAGTTTGAGATACAAAACGATGACGAGGGAGACGGCACAGTCTGCTGGGTCTTCGGGGGACATTTCTACAACAAGGTTGCTAAAGAATTTTGCAGGGATATCGACGGGCACGTGCAGGTGGAACTGACATATCGCGACTACGGCCGGGGCAATATCACGCTTCAATACGACTCAACAGATGGATTGGCACCGGGAAAAGGAGCCTACAAGCAGACTGAAAAGGTCGCCAAATTGACCAACAGCGGAAAATGGCGGAGCGAAATTTGGACGTTAGAGGATGCGCGGTTCAGTAAACGTCAAAATGGCGGCTCTGATTTTAGAATCTCCTACACCGGAGGCGAAGCATGGGTAAGCAGAATCAGAGTTTTCAAAAAACCTAAGTGAAAAAGCTTGTTCGGAAATGGAAGAGGATGTATTGCAGGGGGGTAGGGGGGTAAGTAAATGAAAATTGATAAATCCGGGGTTGTCTGTTAGTGTTTAGTGCATGTTTAACAAGATTTTATCGTTCTATACGAAGTATTTCGCGGTGTGGGTGATATTGTTCGGTGCGGCGGCGTTCTTTTTTCCAAAGATATTTTTGGAAGCAGCGGCATACAGGAAATGGTTTTTCGGTCTTACGATGTTCGGTATCGGTGCGGTGCTGCGTGTCGAGGATTTCCAGCGAATCGGTCAGCGGCCTGTGATAGTGCTTATAGGATCATGCGCACAGTTCACGATAATGCCTTTAGGTGCGTTTATTCTGGCGAAGGCGTTTAATTTACCCGACGAGCTTACGGTAGGTTTGATCTTAGTCGGATGTGTTCCCGGTGCGATGGCAAGTAATGTTATGAGTTATATCGGCCGGGCCGACACTGCTTATTCGGTATCTTTGACGACGGTATCGACACTTTTATGCCCGGTAATCACTCCGGGGCTTACGAAGATCCTGGCAGGTTCGGTAATGGAGGTTTCTTTTTGGCCGATGTTTTTCGATATAATATATATGGTGATATTACCGCTGGGTATTGGGTTTCTTGTGAGGTGGATACTGAAAGAAAGAATTGAAAAAATCATCCCGATCTTTCCGGCAATATCGGTTACCTTTATCATATTTATCTGTTCAGTGGTAATTGCGTTGAACCGTGAACGGTTGATGATGCTTAGTTTTGGTATTTTTATTGCGGCAGTGCTGCTGAATGTGTATGGAATGACGGCTGGTTATGGTGTGGGGAAGTTTTTCAGGATGGAAACGGCGCGGAGGCGTACTTTGTGTATCGAGATCGGTATGCAGAACGCGGGGTTAGGAACAATGCTGGCACTTGAGCATTTTAGTGAGAAGTCCGCAATTCCAACGGCGATATTCGTATTCATCTGCATTATCACGGCATCGGTGATGTCGGAGTTTTGGAGCAGACAGGCCGAGGGGGCACAGCGGGGGTAATGGTCCGGTCAGGGTGTTTTTTTCGGACGTTGAGTTTGTCAGGTAAAAATTCTTAGTTAATGCAAGGTTAATTTCTGGTTAAATCCGGCACGTATTTAGCCGATGCAGGAGGGGTGAGTGTCTATATCTATCGACAGATGTCTTATAAACTTATCGGACGAAGAATCGAAAAGGTGAAGTAGTGGTAAAGATTGCAGAGTTAATCCGTGACGGGGAGTCCGAAGAATCCCGGAAATGCGAGCTTATAGTCAGCGGTGAGACGCCGGTCGGTGATGTGCTGGAACAGATAGCGGAGAAGGAATGTGAGTTTGTCGGGGTGAGCAGCGAAGATGGTGGAGAGCCGAAAGTCATATCAAGAGACGCTGTTGTTCGCAGTGTTCTCGAAGAGCTGGATAACGTTCAGGACGAGGTATTCGAGGTATACCATCAGATCGATGAAGGACTGATCAGGGAATACGGACTTTTTGCGGAGGGTAGTTCGTGGGTGGAAAGGGAGAAGAACAGACTCGAAGTTGCGATCGAGAATATAAATGAGGGCGTGATCATCTTTGACCGGGAAGGAAAAGTGGGAAGGGTGAACAATTCAGCCAAGAAGCTTTTAGGTATACAGATGGATGCAGATTCGGAAGAGATCTTTACGGAGGTCGAGGCAATCGGATTGAGAGAGCTGATGAGCAGCAAAGGTAATTATCGCGGCAGCGGAGACAGGAGCATAAAGGTCACAGTAGGAGCGGACAAAATTCTTCAGATGCGATGGACAGAGATAATCGACAATGGAAAAAATCACCTCGGCAGGATAGTTTTATTGCGTGATGCAACGGATGAGATCGAGGTGGAGAAGGCGAAAAGTGATTTTATAATGTCGATATCTCATGAGCTTCGTACGCCCCTTACGAGCATTCAGAATTCAGTATCGAACATATTGGCGGGTGTAACGGGCAAGATCGGTTTAAAGACCCGTGAGTATCTCGATATAATGAAGGATGACTGTCACCGTTTTGCGGACATTATCAACGATCTTCTTGACATGGCAAAGCTCGAGGCAGGCAACATGCCTGTAAACCGTAAGGTAATGAATATGTCCGTGGTTATAGATGAAGTGATAAGTGTTTTTAAAAAGGAGGCGAAGAGCAAGGGTATCGAAATTCTGAGTTCGATAGAAGGTCATATTCCCCCCATCTACGCGGACCCTCAACGTATCAGCCAGGTAGTGTGGAACCTTTTGAGTAACGCGATAAAATTTACGGACAGCGATGGGGGAAGGATCAAAGTCCACTGCGTTGAATGCGAAGATAATGTTGTTACATCGGTAGAAGATACCGGGATCGGTATAGCGGCTAATCAGCAAGAGCATATATTCAGTAAGTTCCACCAGGTAGGCAGACAGGCTGGTGCGGGTTATAAAGGTACTGGTCTTGGGCTTGCGATATGCGAAGGTATCATAGGTATGCATGGTGGTTCTATCTGGGTTGAAAGCCGGGAAAACAAAGGTAGTAAATTCTCCTTTTCACTCCCCAAGAGTGAGCCAGTGAGTGTTTTGAGTAATCATTTAGGGATATTAGCGGATCGCTGCCGCAGGGAGGACGATAAGTTCGCGATGCTGGTGGTGCGAGTCGATTTTCCGGAAGGTCAGCAAACCCAACTTCGCGGCATAGTGAGGGCGTTGACGAGTAATATATTGTCCGAATGCGACCATTTAATGGTCAATAATGATGATATGGTAATCCAAACGGGAGATTTTGAGGTAATATTTATAGTCCGAGAAATCCAAAGAGGTCATATTGAGGCGATTACGCAAAAAATTCATAAAATTGTGGATAATAGGTTAAGAAAAAACTGTGGAGAGGCCCCAATTGTGCCGATGTTTGGTATGGCTTTTTACCCCGGTGATTCAGACAGAGCCGGCGAACTTGAAAAGACAGCCAGGGGAAACATGAAAAAGATGTTTGAATCCTGAGGAACAAAAACAACTAAATAAGAGAAAAAAAATATCATTGGAGAAAAGGCATGTTTGATTTTTTGGGAATTAAGAAGAAAACCGATAAGGTCAAGATATTAGTAATCGATGATGAGCCGAATATTGTTCAGACTCTTCAGGATCGTCTTGAGATGAACGATTATGAAGTCGTAACAGCAGGTAACGGCAAGGAAGGTCTGAAGAAGGCGCTTCAGGAGAAGCCGGATGTGATACTTCTTGACGTGATCATGCCGATAATGGATGGGCACGAGATGCTTGAAGTATTACGCAAGCAGCCCGGCGGGAATTTTTCTTCGGTAATAATGCTGACGGCCCGAAGCCAGACCCAGGATATTGCCCGTGCAAACGCCTGTGGAATCGATGACTATATCGTCAAACCTTTTGACCTGAGCGAACTTCTGGAGAAGATCGAAGTCGTAGTCGAAAGCCGCAAAGCAGTTGCCAAGTAAGACTGTTGGGCATTTGCGATATTCAACGAGACTATGTAATCGATGTTTGAGGGCAGAGGATATAGCGGATTTGCGAACAGGTGGAGGAGGGCAAGGGGGTTTCGTTCCAATTCAGATTTACAACAATTTTGGGGATAGTTTGCGGAGGTTTTGAATCATCATCGGCGGGGTTAGTTGAGTTCACGCGGCATGCAGGCCGGGGCGATCATTTTACAGTATTCCAATTGAAGGGGTGATTATTGATCGCGCGTATTTGCGAGCTTCGTATGAGCCATATTTTGTGTGGGGTTTTTATGAAATCCAGCTTCATTTTGACAAATATTATTTCAGGCGAGACAGCCAAATCGGGGTTGGATTCGAGATGTACGGCTACTTCGAAGAGGGCATCGGCGTGAGGTGGAGCGACAGTTATCTTGTTATATCGCAGTTTTACTTTTTCAACGAGAGGTTCAGAAAACAGGGCACGGCAATAACGGACGAAGCTTTGTTTCGAGTGATGGACGGGGTCGGAATAGTCATCGGCGAACAGGTTTGCGAGTGAATCGACATCTTCGTCGGCGACGGCGATCGAGCCGAGCTGGAAGATAATCTCGATCTTTTCGTAGTCGGTCTTAACGAAGAAGTCGAGGCCAAGTGCGGTCAGGGCCAGCAGCGGGGGCAATAACAAGTGCCAGAGTCTTTTTTTTTCGGGCCAACCCAGACGAAATACAGTCAAGATGACTAAAATGACGACTGCGGCTGTAATGAGCGGCCAAGGTGTTTGAAAAATATTATACATGACATTTTCCGTTTACTTGTTTTTGAAGTCTATCCGGTCGAGGTCGAGATTTTTGCTGTAGTCGGTCAGGTCGAAATGCAGTGCGGTTACGGTTATATAGCCGTCGACGAGAAAAGCAGCGTCAGTGGATGCCGAATTTATGTCTTTGTAATCGCCGCCGGTGAACTGGTAGAAGGTTCGTCCGTGTTCATCTTTTTTAGTGGAGTAGCTTTCATGGTAACCGTTGACCGAATGAGGAACGATCTTTGTGCCTTTCGGAGTTCCGAGAGAAAGTTTTGGTATGTTAATGTTGATCACCTCTGCGGGTTTCAGCGGCAGGAGCTTTTCGATGGTATTGAAGGCGTATTCAGCGGCGGCGGCGATGTCGAGGTTTTCTTCAAAGGCAGCACTGACGGCGAGAGCAGGGATACCGTAAAAAGCGGCTTCCATGGCGGCGGCGACGGTGCCGGAGTAATAGATGTGGATACCGACATTTGCGCCGTGGTTTATTCCGGAAACGACGAGGTCGATGGGTTTTTCGATGAGGTTATTAACTGCCAGCTTCACGCAGTCGGCTGGTGAGCCTTGGACGCTGAATGCGGCGAATTTTCCCGGGATGTCGATTTTGTCGCAGGTTAGCGGATCGAGTGAGATGCTGTGGCTGGCCCCGGATTTGACCTCAGAAGGAGCAACGACGGAAACCTGTGCGATCTTTGTGAGGAGTTTATATATTGCGAACAGGCCCGGAGCAGAAATCCCATCGTCATTTGTCAAGAGTATGTGCATGATAAATCCCGTGATTAATGCATTTCAGTTATTTTCTGCAATTGTAATTACCTGTGTGTGTTCTGTCAATTGACGATACGCGGGAAAAGTGTATAATGTCTGGTGATGGAGAAATATTCTGCGGACAATCGAGACAAGTTGATCGTTATGAGCCGGGCTGAAGTGCGTCAGTTCGATTCATGGGCGATCAACAGCTTGGGTATACCGGGTTCGGTGCTTATGGAGAATGCCGGCAGGAGCTGTGCGGAGTTTATTATTGACCTGGTATTAGGGAAAGATGATCCCGGAGTGTGTATTTTCTGCGGTACCGGCAACAACGGAGGTGACGGGTATGTTATAGCGAGACACTTATTTAACGCCGGAGTGCGGGTTCAGGTGGTGATATGCGGGGAAATGGCGAAGATCAAGGGTGACGCGAGGGTAAATCTTGAGATCATTGAGGGCATGGGATTATCGGTAGAGCAAATTGAAATGGCTGTCGATAAGCTCGACGGTCAGGTCAGGCGTTTTTGCGAAGGATGCGATATTCTCGTTGACGGGCTGTTCGGGACGGGGCTGAAGGGAGAACCTTACGCCGAGTATGCCAAACTGATCGAGTGCATCAACGCAGCGGGACAAGAGGTGATAGCAATAGATATTCCATCGGGTCTGGACTGTGACCGAGGAGTTGCTTTGGGAACGGCGATCAAGGCGTCGGCGACCGTGACGTTTGTGGCGGTTAAAAAAGGATTTGCAGCCTGTGCGGAATCGTCACAATACACAGGTCACGTGTATGTCGCTTCAATCGGGGTAGAACCGTCAATGTGAAAGCCTATATATTAAGAGCTTCTAATAAAAAGGTGTTGATTTGGCTGCGAGGGTTTCATATCCGATGAGGTTCAGGAACCTTGCCAGATTGAATACAGGAACGCTAAAGGTATTTGCGCGGGCAAGTATTCCATTATATTCGCTTGCCTTTCTCTGAGAAGTTTCATATCTCTGCCTGCTCATCGGGTCAATTTCATAATCGTATCTTGAAGGTTTTTTCATAACTCTTGGCTTTTTTCCCAGTACGACGAAATCCGTTTCGATGGAGACATCATCAACGATACGTCCTCCCCAGCGTTCGATAAGCTGGACGATCTTTTCCTTGCCATCGTGGTCGATCTTTCCGTCACGGTCGAAATCGAAATTTCCGGCGACAACAAAGGAATTACTTTTTTCGCTGTCCCAGATAAGGTTTACGGCGATATCCTCTGGAACGACGGGATTTTTTCTGGAATAATAGACAAACCTTGCAGCGGAGACAGTTTCGGTGACACCGAAAACCTCGATCTGCGCTTTTCCAACGCCATCTTCGGGGATGGGAGCATTTTTGTCATAGATAGAAAAAGTCAGTCCGACATATACATGGTCACTTGATCCGGCGTCGATGAAAACAGTGTTGGTCTGCATATCGACGGAAACCACACCGGCATCAGGTTTGAATGCCGCGACTTCGATGTCGGGTCGAGGTTTGATATCCTCGAGCTTTATTATAGCGGTTTGCAGAGCCTGTTGGGTCTTATCGAGTTTTGCCTGGAGTTGTATGAAATCCAGATTTTTTTGTTTGAGTGTTGCCTCACTTTTTTTAAGTTTGTCCTTGTATGCGTCAACCTGCTCGTCAGCGGACTGTTGACTTTTCTGGTTAAGCTGGTCATAGTTTTGCTGTATATTGTCAGCTTCGGTCTGGTAGTGATTTTTTTCGTCGATAAGGCGTTGTTCTTCGATGCGGAAATTTTCAACGGCGATGTCAAATTCGTCCTGGAGGTCGTTTAACAATTTCCTGGTCATATCAAGATTGTGATTTGCGGTATCGAAGTCGGACTTGAGAGTGATAATTGTCTGGACCAGGTCGATACCCTCAGGACCGTAAGTTCCGGAAGCACTTTCACCAAGAGCACTTATGGTTTCGTTAATCTTTATCTTAGCATTATTCACTTTTTCTTCGAGAGTCAGCTCATCCTCCGGCAGCTTTCCGGTAGTCGCCGAGAGCATGTCATCGAGATATGAAACCAAGGTGCCGAGATAGCTTTTTCCCTTAAGTTTTTTACCGATGACCTTTGTTAAGCTTCTTTGTTCCTTTTCAAGAGCGATGTTCGCCATATCGTTACTTTGGTTGTTCAACTGAGTTTTAAAGTCTTCGGCTTTGACATAAAAGATAACGGCACAGACCGTGGCGATGATGAAAAGAGCGACGAAAGTTATTACCGTGTATAGCATAGCGTTTGTTTGCGATTTGCCTGCCGGCATAACAAAACCCCTTCAAAAACTTTAATATATACAGTTAATCCTGAAAAAGCCAATATCCAGCCGGGATATCCGCTATCCAGACATCGTAACCCAACAGTATGGGTTTAAAAAGAGCTTGCGTCAACAAAAAAATACTGATAAAGGATGTTTTTACGGCGTAAAAGGCGCAAAAAGACCCCACGACACTTAATCAGGACGTGTTAATACCATTTACGCGTGTAAGTTGAATTTGTTCAAAAAGATATTTTGTCAGTTTAGTTGCTTTAAAAGTGTAATTGTTGTAGAGTTTCCTGGCCGCGAACAAACGGGAAAATTCGACCGGGAGCACTATAAATGGGTAAAAAGAAGAAGACAAAAAGCAAAAAGGAACCGAAGCGAAAGCCCGCGGGTAAGCAGAGATTGCAGAAAGTATTGGCAGCTGCAGGTGTGGAATCGCGTCGCAAGTGCGAGGAGCTGATCCTTGACGGAGAAGTGCGGGTCAACCGGAAGGTTATCGAGGAACTGCCTGCTTTTGTTGACCCGGAAAATGACGTGATCACGGTCCACGGCAGGCGGATCCAGCCTGCGGAAAAGGTCTATTATCTTTTGAACAAGCCCAAAGGAGTGATATGCACGAACAGTGATCCGCATGGCCGGAAAAAGGCGATCGACCTGATCGACTGCCGGGAACGGATATTCAGTGTAGGCAGGCTCGACGCGGACACAACGGGGGCGATCATACTTACGAATGACTCTGAACTTTCGAACCGTCTGACGCACCCAAGATATGAACTGGACAAGACGTATGAGGTGAAGTTGAAAGGGCGGATCGAGGGAGCAGCTCTTGAGAAGCTTAAAAAAGGTACGTGGTTTTCGGAAGGCAAGACGTCGAGAGCGGGTGTAAAAGTTCTTAAGCGGAGTTACGGAGAATCTGTTGTTCAGATAATCATTCGGCAGGGTCTTAACCGCCAGGTCCGTCGGATGATGGCCCGGGTTGGTTATAAGGTAAAGTCGCTTCGCCGAGTTCGGATAGGTAATATC
>CBDUSK010000013.1:0-13857 GCA_965369915.1 uncultured Phycisphaerae bacterium | reverse complement strand
GTTTTGCAAAGCCGGTGGCGACAATCTCGCCATCGGCTTTTATTTTGACGGTAACGGCGCCGTCGATGGGGGTATAAAAGGCAGTGACATTTTCTTTTGGTCTGAATGCTTTTTCGTATCTTGACCGGCTGCAACTGATGACTACGGTATGCGGATCGAGTCTTTCGATAAACGAATCGAGAAGGTTTCGTGTCGAGCCGTGATGGGGCATTACGATCAGGTCGGCTTTAAGGTTCGGATAGGCAGAGAGGATATTTGACTGAGCGAATACTTCGATATCGCTGCAGAGAAGTATTTTTTTGCCGGCAAATTCGATAAGAATCACCAGAGACTTGTCATTGTCGCTAATAGTATTGTCGGCGCAGATGTTCTGGTCCGGCCAGAGGAATCTTATATTTGGGTTTTGCTGAATTTGGAAGTTATCGTCCAGAAGCTTTAACTGAAGACCACAGTTGTTCAGAGAGTTGGTGAGGAAGCCGGCGGTAGAGAAAGTATTTGCGTTTTGCAGGAAAGCGGAGTTAACGTAGATGCCGTCAACTTTGCATTGAGAGACGATCTCGGGGACGGCGTTTAGATGATCGATGTCATCGTGGCTTAAGATCATAGCGTCGAGATGCGAAATTCCTTTTTGGTTTAAGAATGGCAGGACGATGCGCTGTCCGGGGTTTTTTGTGCTTAGTGAACCTGCGTCGAGCAGGAAGTTTTTATTTCCGGGCATTGCGATAAAGACGGCCTGTCCATGGCCTACGGACAGGCAAGTGAGTTCGAGGCCGCGGCGGTGTGTTGCTCGGTATTTTATGAGTCCAATCGATAATATTATCACGGCGGCCATGGCCGTTAAGAATGTTTTTTTGAGGAGGTATTTTCTGAAACGGCCAAATCTTATTATTAGTAAAAAGCAGTAATAGAGGAGTATTAAAATAATCGATACTTTGCCGACGGTTATCCTGGAGACGTCAAAAGCTGCGATGATGGTTACGAACCAGGCGAAGAAATCGGCGAGGGAAGTTGCGAGGACCCCGATGAGCAAAGACAATGTCGGCAGCAAGGCGGCGAGAAGGATCTTCAGAAATCCGAGGATGAGTATGCCGAGTACGAGCGGAAAGGCGAGTACGGTCCAAAGGAATGCCGAAGGTGTGATCGTGCCGAAGTGAAATAGTAATACGCCTGCTCCGCCGAGCCATGCTGAGAGGCCTACAGCGAGTAATTCGACTATGAATATAGTTATCACCCGAAGCCAGACCATCGAAAAGATAAGTTCGCTGCTATCTTTGCGGAAGGGTTCGATCCTGTCGATCGTCATCTCAAAAAGGCTGTTGCGGATGTGCCTTTCAAACAGCAATATGCCGATGACAGTTGTGTATGAGAGCTGAAAGCCCGGGCTGAAGAGGTCCATAGGGCGGACGAGCAGCAGGACGATAGCGGCAAATGAAAGTGTGTTGAGTGGATTCGGTCTTTGGCGGACGATAACAGAGATGCAGAAAAATGAGCAAATTACAGCGGCCCTTAAAGTGGCAGCACGCGGAGGGACAACGAGGACATAGAGGGTGATCACTATAATGCAGACAAAGGCACGGGGGCGTTTGGTCAATCCCGCGGTTTTGCAGAGGAACCAAACGAATGCGGCGAGAATGCCCATGTGCATTCCTGAAAGGCAGATGAAATGTGCAAGTCCTGTTTTTCGGAAGGCTTCGTAAATGACAGGGTCTAAATCGGCACGTTCTCCTAATAGTAAAGCGGCGAGCAGTGGATTTGCATTTTCGCGAGGTAGAGTTTGGCCGAAGAGGGCTTGTGCGGCGATGGTTCTCAGGCGGTTTCTTACGCGAAGAAAAACAGCCGGTCGGCTGGGCTTTATTATCTCGATGCCATCACGAGAACTTATAGTAGCCGCGAGGAAAACACGTCTTCTGGCGAGGTATTTTTTCACGTCGAACTGGCCGGGATTTAAAGGCGGGCTGAATCTGCTTAGCCAGCAAAAGGCCCGGATGGAATCTCCGGGTTCGATGTCATCGGCAGAACCGGAGAGCTGGACGCGGACGGTTCCGGTTACTTTTTGCCAGCCGGAATTTGTCTTTATGTTCTCGAGCTTCAGATAAAAGCTTGAGCCGGGTTCGGTCCATGAAAACCTGCTGAACTGCCAGGCGTCAGTGTCTTCGGGTTTTGGAGTGGTGAGGACGATACCCTGAATGTCAGCCAGGACCTTTTCGTCAGCTACAAAATTGCTGATGTCGTCCGGAGCCGGCTGGTTAAAACTTGCCAGTCGAATCGCTCCGAGACAGACAAAGCCGACAGATGCGATGCAGGCAATTATATTTAAGGGTGGAGAGATCTTTTTAACGGAAATGACCACTAAAGAGCCGATGGTGCAGAGAACAAGAATTAAGAGAGGCCAGATGACAGGTGAGTTAAAATAATGCCGAATGATAATTCCGGCAATAAAAGCACAGGCTAAGGGGACCAAAGGAGAACGGCTGAAGAAATATTCGCTGAGCGAAGCCCTTTCAGCGAGGCGTTCGTCAAGCAATCTTAACTTTCGCTGTATTGGGTCAGAAGCAGGGATAGCAGTTGCCCTTATATTTATTTAGTGATCTTGTCCCGGCCGTTCATGTATGGCTGGAGTGGTTTTGGTATGTTGACCGAACCATCGGGGTTCTGATTGAGTTCGAGGATCGGGATAAGTATTCTCGGTGAGGCGATGACGGTGTTGTTGAGGGTGTGGCAGAAGACGTTTTTGTTTTGCGCATTTTTATAGCGAAGGTTCATCCTTCGTGCCTGGAACTCGTAGAACCTGCTTGCGGAATGAGTTTCGCCGTAGCTGTTGCGCGATGGCATCCATATTTCGATGTCGTATTTCTGAACCTGCCCTCTTCCGAGGTCTCCGGTGCAGACGTTGACTATTCGGTACGGCAGTTCGAGTGCCTGGGTTACAGCTTCTGCATTATCGAGTATCTCTTTGTGGTATTCTTTGCTTTTTTCTTCGTCATTCTCGGAGATGATGACCTGTTCGACCTTGTCGAACTGATGTATACGGTACAGGCCGTGGGTATCTTTTCCGGCGGCGCCGGCTTCGCGCCGAAAGCAAGTGCTCATGGCAACGGTTTTTATGGGCAGGCGGTCCTCGGTGAGAATCTCGCCGGAATGATATGCGGTAAGTGGGACCTCGGCGGTACCGGCAAGATTTAAGTCGTCCTTTTCCATGCGGTAAGTCTGGTCCTCGGAGCCGGGGAAATAGCCCGTTCCTGTCATGACCTCATCGCGCATGAGCAGGGGGACGGACATGGGTGTGTAACCTTTTTTTATCATGTAATCCATGGAAAAACGCAAGACGGCCCAATGCAGCAGGGCGCCGGCACCTTTGAGGAAATAGTTTCTTGTTCCGGCGAGTTTTACGCCTCGTTCGATGTCAATGATATCGAGGGCAAGGCCGAGTTCGACGTGGTCCTTTGGCTCGAAATCGAATTTGCGGATATTGCCCCATGTTCTTAACTCGATGTTCTGAGTATCGTCGGTGCCAAAAGGCACATCGGCATCAGGCGGCTGGGGGACCTGGAGCATTAACTCATCGAAGTCGGGCTGAAGCTTTTTGATATTGCCACCAATATTAATCTCAATTTCCTTAAGTTCTGAAAGCCGATTTAGCTTGATAAGTTTTTCTTTGTCATCAAGCTTAGGTATTAATTTACCGATGTTGTTTTTTTCTGTGGTTATCTCCTGGAGTTGTTGATTTTGACTTTTCAGTGTCGCTTCGATGTCCAGGAGCTTATCGATATCTACATCAAAGCCTTTTGCCTTTGCGCCGTCCTTAAATGCCTGGGGATTTTCTCGTATTTTTTTAATATCAATCATTATTCAGTGTACCTTTTTATAATGAGAACATTATTTTGTCCGCCGAAACCGAAAGATTCGCTCATAGCGGTATCGACGCGGGCTTTTCTTGGTTCGTTTGGTACATAGTCGAGGTCGAGTTCGGGGTCGGGGTCATTGTAGTTCATCGTCGGCGGGAGGATGTTATCGTTTATCGCCAGAATGCAAGTTATCAATTCTGCGCAGCCGGCAGCACCGATGAGATGTCCGAAGATGCTCTTTGGACTGCTGGCGGGGACGTTTTTTGCGTGTTCGGTAAAGACGGTCTTTATGGCCTTGGTCTCTATGGAGTCATTTTCAGCAGTACTTGTTCCGTGAGTACTGATGTAGTCGATCTCTTTTGGTTCTATGTTCGCATCGTTGAGAGCGGCCCGGATGGACTGGACGGCGCCGCGTGCATCTTCGTGCATATCTGTTATGCGGAAAGCATCGCCGCTGCTTCCGAAGCCGATGAGTTCAGCGAAGATCTCGACGCCTCGTTTTTTGGCGGAAGCGAGGGATTCGAGTATAACAATAGCGGCGCCTTCGCCGAGGACGAATCCGTCTCTGCTTGCGGTGAAAGGCCTGGATGCGGTCTCGGGACTGTCATTTCTTGTGGACAGTGCGGTAAGTCGATTAAAACCTGTAAACCCTAAAGGATGTATCATCGAGTGGGCGCCGCCTGCGATCATAATATCAGCTTTTCCGTTACGGATGAGCATTGCAGCTTCGCCAACGGATTGTGTGCTTGCGGCGCAGGCTGTAAGGCAGCTTCTTGTAGGACCTCGCGCGCCGGTAAGCATCGCGACATGAGCGCTTGGCATGATGGGTTCCTGTTCAAGTTCGACCAAGCTGTTCATATTGTTGAAGGCGTAGTCGGCCCATTTAGCCCAGTCCATCTGTGTGTTCTGGTCGTCCCAGGCCTGTACGAGGACGTTGAAGAAGTGTTCGTTATCGACGGAGCCTTCGCCGGCACCGAGATAAATGCCCATGCGTCTTCGGTCGATATTGTCGGATGGCTGATCGGTTTCGATATCAATGCGTGCCTGTTTACAGGCCTGCGCGGCTGCCCCGATGGCAAACCTGGTATGCCGGTTGCCGTTTTTGTGGAGATCGGGATTTTTGGTGAATTTTTCGAAGTCGTAATCCTTTACTTCGGCGCTAAAAGTGGTTGGGAAGGTCGAGGCGTCGAAGGTTGTGGTTTTTGCCATACCACTTTTTCCAGCAAGCAGATTTTTCCAAGTGCTGTCTATATCATTTCCGATGGGGCAAACGATTCCCATCCCGGTTATTACGATCCTTTCATGCATCAGTTTTTACCATCCATATTTTTTAAGATCAAAGCGGCGGTTTGTCCACCGAAAGTATAACTGGAGCAAAGAGCATAGCGAATATTTTTTTTCTGAGTTTCCGGGGAGATATTGAGACCGCAGGGGTGAGCATTGTTGGTATAATTTTTAGCCGGTCCGATCCAGCTTTGGTCAATCGCTTTAGCCGCGGCGATGAGGTCCAGAGCACCGCCGGCAGCACCACAGGTGCTGAGCATACTTTTTGTCGGCCAGACGGCGATCTTATCGACGGCATTGCCGAGCGCGTTTTTGATGGCTTCGGCCTCGGCGCGGTCGTCGTCGGGGATGCCCAGTCCGTGGGGAATTATCAGGTCAAGCTGGTCGGGCCTGATAGCAGCATTATCAAGTGCGTTTTCAATCGCGAACCGGATCCCTTTACCGTCAGGTTCGAGGTGCTCGTAAACGGGGTTGATATTATTGCTTGAGCCTATGCCGACGAGTTCGGCGTAAATCTTTGCGCCCCGCTGTTTTGCCCGTTCAAATTCTTCGAGTATGACCATGCCTGAGCCTTCACCGAAGACAGAACCTTTTGCGTCGGCGTCAAAAGGTCTGAGTGCGGAATCGGGGTCGTCGTTGTTTTCGCTTGTGGTGCGTTTTAACAGGCACTGCCTGAGCATCATAATAGGATTGACCTTTGCGTCGCAGCCTCCTGCCAGAGCTACATCGGCATCACCTCGGGCGATGACATCGGCAGCTTCTCCGACAGCAAGATGTGCGGCGGCTTCAGCGGAAGTAATGGAATTGTTCGGTCCCTGTATGTCATGTATGATGGCGATATGGCATGCGGGCATGTTTGGTAAATATTTCAGCAGCCATAACGGTGTCAAAGCGTCGAGTCCCTGCTGTCCCCATTTATTGATATCGAATTTTCCGTTGGTGATGCTTTGTGCGACGGCGGGAGACAATTCGACGATGTCGCAACAGATGACGCCTGCACCGATATTGATCGCGGTTCGCGCAGGGTCGATGTTTACGTTGTCAGGATCGATACCCCTTGTAATAAGGCCGCTGCTTTTGAAAGCTTCGTTGGCGGCAATGACGGCAAGCTGAATATCCCTGCACATCAGTTTTGCGGCCTTTCGATGGAATTTAGGCAGATGTTTTTGTATTTTGAATTCGGGGACCTCGCCTGCGAGTTTGCATGTGAATCCGACAGGGTCGAATGCTTTGATGGTGTCGATACCGCATGTACCCCGAGACAAGCCCTGCCACAATGGTTCGGTGCCGATGCCGAGCGGACTTATTGCACCAAGGCCAGTAATGACAACGCGACGTTGGGTCATTGGGAGTCTACTCCGAATTTTTCTTTTTATTGATAAAGCCGGCCAGAAGCGAATTGAACATGTCCGTGAAGACGAAATTTTCTTCAGGGAACTGTTTTCCGGCAAGATTGTTGTCGATATGGCTGAAGATCAGAGCGATTTCGGCGATAAGTTTGTCCCCGCAGAGTATCTTTCCTGAGGTGCCGGCCGCTTCCGGAGCGATAGAATCGATGTTCGCGTGAATGGTTAAGGTGTCGCCTGGTCTTACATAATGGTAAAAGGCGGCATTTTTGATTTTGGCCAGTATCACTTTTTGCTCGAAGTTTCCTGCCTCGCCGACGAGAATCCCGGCGGTTTGTGCCATGGCTTCTATCATCAGGCACTCGGGCATGATCTCGAATCCGGGGAAATGGTCGTGGAGATGTTCTTCTGCCAAAGTGACGTTTTTTAGCGCCACGGCATTTTTGCCGCTGTTAAATTCGAGAAACTTGTCTATCCAGATCCAACGCATTTTCAGTGTAAATTAAAATTATCGGCAGGGGCACATTTGCCGCACCTGCCGATAAAAATATATTTTAGTTACCGAGCCATTTTTATGCAGCACCGAGCTTTAGATCGACGAAATTTACTATAGACCCGACGGTGAATAAATCCGGAAGCCGATTGATATCGGGATCTTCCTGGAACGATGACAGGTCCGAATGAGGCATTCTTTGTTTGAATTCGGCGATTCCCTTGTCGGTGAGTTTTCCGTTGCTTACGAATTCAGGGTTGCTCAAGAGACTCTCGGCGGGAAAGAGTTCTTCTCTCGGTATTTTGATTCCGAAAGATTTTTCCAGTCTGAAGACGATATCCAGGAAATCGATGCTTTCAGCTCCAAGGTCGGTCATTAAAGTCGCATTTTCAGTAACTTCATCATCGTCGAGTCCAAGTGCATCGACGAGAACTTCACGGACTTCTTCGAAAATCTCCTCACGCGTCATAGCCATAGTAAATTATCTCCGGTACTAAATAGTCTAATCCATTAATTATCCCAAACTCATTGCCTGAGTAAATTCCAGCGTTGTTTTAAAGTTTCAATAATTTTCGCGTCGTTGACGGCCAGTTTCGGGTTTTCATCAGCAAGGTTAAAATGTCTGAGGCTGAGTTTTGCCTCGACGATATTTTCGTTTTCGCAAGAACCGACGCCGGTGAAGCTGCTGATGTTTTCGGCGATCGTTTTAGCGTTAATATTATATTCAATTTTCATTCCCGGCGCAGCGAAGCTTTTGTATTTTACATTTTTTGCGAATTCAAGCAAGACCATACTGTTAGCAAAATTTTGGTATTCTCTTACGAGCCAGGCAGCAGATTCAATAAGACCTTCGAGCAGCAGGACCCCTGGCAGGACGGGAAAATCCGGAAAATGGTCGGCCAGATATTCCTCAGCCAATGAGACACTTTTTACGGTTTTGATCCGGCAGCCGGACTCCAGAGCAATAATTTTGTCTATCAGTATGAATTTCATTTGTAGGGATTGTATTGATTTTCGGTGATATTTCCAGTTTTTTTTTTGGTTTTGGGATAATCAGACAAATGTCTGTGTTTAAAAGGGCAGTATTGAATGAATCGTAATAATTGGCTATACTGAGAATTATGAAAATACGCAATGCGACAATTCGGGATGTTGAAATGATACATTCGTTGATATCCAGTTATGCCGAACTGGACAAGATGCTTTTTCGGTCCCTTTCTGATATTTATGAAAATCTTCAGGTTTTCAAGGTGGCAGAGGAAAATTGCGTTGTAGTCGGCTGTTGTGCTTTACAGGTGGTATGGTCTGATTTGGCGGAAATCAAGTCTTTAACGGTTAAAAAGGGGCATTTTGACAAGGGAATAGGCAGATCTCTGGTTGAGGCTTGTTTGGAGAAAGCCCATGAGATGTGCCTTGAAAAGATCTTTACTTTGACGCTTGAGCCGGAGTTTTTTGAGAAACTGGGTTTCGAGCTGGTCCCGAAAGAGGCCTTGCCGATGAAGGTCTGGAGTGATTGTGCCAAGTGCCCGAAGCAAGATCATTGTGACGAAACAGCCCTGGTTCACGAGTTGCCTTGACAATGCATACCGACCGTCCGGTATATATTTCAATAAAGTTTTCCACATGGGCGATAAATGAGAGATGTTTCCGGGCCAAAAAATCCTAAAGCTTTTAATGCAAAGGGGTTATAAAAGAATCTATTTTTTGGTATTTATCCAATTTGACGTTTTTGGAAGAATGCAATTGCTAAAAAAAGTATTCCGGCAGTATACAACCCTGCATAAACGGCACCGATACCGAGGTATCCTGCAGGGATTGGGCTTCCTTCATAAATCGCATCGGAAATCCAGAAGACCTGTAGGTTCGGTACTAAAACCCTTCCGATGCGAGCCCAAATGTGGGTTTGTGCGAATCTGCCAAAAACGTAATCGCTGACAAGGCCGAGCAAAAAGACCCCTACACAGGATGTGAGGGTTAAAACGATGTTAAACCTGGTAGAGAACATCACGGCAAGGGCTACAAGTACCATCACGGCAAAAAGCAGCAGTAACGAGGCGTAAATATCAAATATTTCGATGGTATTGTTTTTTGGATCGAATTGCCACTGCTTGTCGATAAGAAATAAAAAAATCAGTGCGAAAGAGGCAAAAACCGCGGTTAAAACAATAGCGGTAGCGGCAAAGTTCCAATCGTAAGTATAGTTTAGGAAAGCAGTTAGCAAAATTGTAGCAGATAAGACGGTGATCGCAGCAACAATTACGGGCCAATCGTGTGTATCGGTTGCGGATTCGAGAACACCATGGCGAATACTCATGATCATGGCAATGCTGCATATATAATGTGCCAGAAAAACCGCGGCGATAACTCCGAAAAACTTGCCCAGGATGAAAGTAGGGCGTCCGATCGGCTTTGAGAGTACAGTGGTAATGGTTTTTGTCTCAATTTCCTCTGTAACGGCTCCTGCTGCGGAGAAAATAGCAATGAACAATCCGGTTAAGAAAAGCGTAGATAAACCTAACTCCCGCAGTAGTTTAATGTCCTCATCGAGGCTGTACATGGTAATTGAAGGGCTCATAAGGAACATAAACAGGGCGAAGGTAATAATTACCGCATAGACGGGTTGTCTTAGCGTTTCCGTGAAGGTGTTTTTTCCAATGGTCAGAATCTTGTATAACACGATATTTCCTAAAAAAATTATTACTACACTAAAAGGAACGTTATTGTTATATTATGCCGGTGGTGGTTTGTAAAGAGTCCGGTTATTTGAAAGACCGCAGATTGTACAGGTTTTGCTATATAATTGTTCGTCAGAGTCAAGGCAGGAACTGAAATAATGAATATATCTTCCAAGCGAGCCGAATACGTGGCCTTAACGGGGCTGGTAGTGAGCATCATTTTCTTTGTGGTGGTCTGGGTTGCCGGTGCCCTTAGCAAAGCTTTTGCGGTATCAGCATTGAGTTGGCAGATCCTTGGCGGCGCCCTTATCTGGCTGGTGCTGGTTATCCTTTTCCACCAACGGAGTTTGGCCGAGCAGGAAAAGCTTGACATGGCTCAACTGGCCCGTACGGAGCACGGGGATACAATTTTCCAGAGCGGTGGTGAGCGAGCGGACCTGTTCGCGGTGGCGGGTAAACGTCTGGTTATTCTTGAGAAATGGTTTGTCCCTATATTCGGTGTTCTGATCGCGGTTTATGAAATTATCATCGGTGTCTATCTGTTTCGAAAGGCATCGGTTTCAATCGATAGTGAACTGAACCGGCCCCAACTGATAGCGGTATTTATGATCCTTGTTTCTTTTGTAAGTTTTTTGATATCGCGTTATGCGACGGGGATGAGCACACAGGAAAAATGGAAACCTCTCAGAGCCGGTGCCAGCAGTTTTGTAGGCACGGCAATACTGGCGTTTGGTCTTGCAGTTTCTCTTTCACTTGCACAGTTCAAGATCGAAGTGGGGGTAAACGTTTTTGGCTGGGTCATCCCGATACTGATCATCGTTCTTGGCATAGAGATATCACTTAACTCTGTTCTTGACATATACCGTCCACGGATCGCGGGTCAATACAGCAGAAGCGCTTTCGACAGCAGGCTGCTTGGTCTTTTCAGTGAACCCGGAGGTATATTGCATACTTTCGCCAGTACGATCGATTATCAGTTCGGGTTTAAAGTCTCCCAGACATGGTTTTACAAACTTCTGGAGAAGGCAATTATTCCATTAGTGGTATTTTCCATCGTTACTTTGTATTTGTTAAGTTGTATTGTGATCGTCAATCCCGGAGAACAAGCGATCATCGAGCATTTCGGTTCTTATAGCGATAGCCACGGCGGCAGAGAAGTAGGTCCAGGTCTTCACTGGAAGCTTCCCTGGCCTTTTGATATCGCCTACAATTATCCGATACGCAAGGTCCAGCAGGTCAATATAGGATTTGTGGAAGAAACAGAAGAAGGCGGCGAAAAGAAGGACGCAAACAAACCGTTGCTGTGGGGAGAGGAGCATTACGAGGAGGAATATAATCTTCTTGTAGCCTCTGAAGCACAAGGCGGCGGGGATGAGAAAGGCTCAGTACCTGTAAGTATCGTCCGGGCCGCGTTTCCTGTTCAGTACAGGATAAAGGACCTGAAATCATTTCTCTATAATCACGCTGATTCGGAGGAGATGCTGGAGGCAATCTGTTACCGTGAACTGGTGCGTTATGCCGCCAGTGCCAAGATCGAGACCGAGGATGACAGAGGGAGCGACACTAACGTCAGGTCAAGCCTTCTTGGTGCCGGTCGAAAAGTCGCTGCACAAGAGCTTACGGAACGGATCCAGGCATCTGCGGACAGGATGGCGCTTGGAGTTGAGATCGTATTTCTCGGTTTGCAGGGAGTGCATCCACCGCCTGAAGTTGCAGAGGATTATCAAAAAGTTATCGGGGCAGTTCAGGGCCGACAGGCCGACATTCTCAATGCCCGTGCCGAGCGTAATAATATTCTTGCATCGCTTACGGGTTCTGTTTGGCAATCCAACGAACTTTATGCTCTTGCCCGTGAGTATCAACAGGCCAAGGAAGAAGGCGGCGCGGGACGGATCGCCGAAGTTCGCGAAAAGTTAAACGAGGCTTACTTAAATGCCAATGGGGATATCTTCAAAACTCTTAGCGAGGCAAAGAGCTATGCTTTTGAACGAGCCAAAATTGCCGAAGCAGACGGCAATCGTTTTCATGACCAGATACTGGCGTACAAGGCATCTCCGGAGATATATAAGCATCAACAGCGTCTTTCGATGCTGGAAGAGGCTCTCGAAAAGACCCGAAAATACGTAATTATAGCCGATGAAAGCGACAGTCAGGTATTTATAATCGACCTGAAAGAAAAGCTGTCACCTGATCTGTATGATCTTGGACTGGAAACCCCTTAGCAGGGCAAGTAGAAATATATGAAAGAAAAGGTGAGATAAAAATGAAGAACGTATCTGTTTTGATATTTGTAGTATTGATCGTAATAGTCCTGGGATTATTTTTTGTATCTTTCCAGGTGCGTGAGACGGAAAAGGCGTTAGTGACGACATTCGGCAAGCCGACGAGTTCGATCGAGGAACCCGGCTGGTACTGGAAGTGGCCGTCGCCGATCCAGGTGGTTTACAAGTTCGATTCCCGCGGGCGCCTTTATGAAGGTCTGATGGAAGAGACGACAACAAAGGGCGGTGAACCAATCATCGTGACCAGTTATATAGTCTGGAAGATAGGTGATCCACTGCAGTTCTTGGAATCGGTTCATGACAGTAAAGGTGCCGAGGAGCATATCCGGAGCCTGCTGCGTAATACTCAGAACGAAATAATCGGACAGCACTACTTCAGCGAATTCGTGAACTCTGATCCGGCGAAAGTTCAATTCGAGAAGATCGAGATAGAAATGCTTGCGAGCCTTGAGGCCCATGCGATGTCAGATTACGGAATCGAGATAAAAGCAGTAGGAATCAAGCAGCTCGGTGTAAGCGAGAAAGTTACAAAAGATGTATTCGAGCGAATGAAAGCGGACCGTAAGCGAAAGACCGAAACGATCCTGGCGGAGGGTAATGCCGAGTCGACGAAGATCAAGACGGATGCGGAATCCAAGAGGACGGAGCTTTTAGCGGTGGTCGAGGCCGAGGCCAAAGCGATCCGTGGTTCCGGTGATGCCGAAGCTGCCAAGTATTACAAGCTTCTGGAAGCAGATCCGGAGCTTGCGATGTTCCTGAGGGATATCGAAGCATTGAAAAAGATCCTCGAGGAAAAAACGACGATCGTATTAGGCGCCGAGACCGAGCCGATAAAATTGCTTAAGGGAATTCCGGACATCAAGCCCAAGAAGTAGTTCCCGGGAACGAAAAGAGATATGTTAATGCCATTTGAAAAGTAATAGCGATGACAGAGAAAGAAAACGAACAGAATTCAGAAAAGTTTGATGTGAATCAAGGTCAGGAAGAGCTTGACGTTGCGAACAAGTCACTGACCGATGCATTAGGGGTCAGCTTTTCGATACTTAAGATCATAATGGTCGTTCTGGTGATACTGTTTATCAGCTCAGGCGTTTTTTCGGTTCAGTCAGAGGAGCAGGCCCTGGTTCTTCGTCTCGGCAAGATCCGCGGGGTTGGTGAATCGAGACTGCTTGGACCTGGTTTTCACTGGGCGTTTCCGGAGCCGATAGACGAGATCGTGAGGATACCGGTCAAGAAGGTCCAGAGCCTGAGTATAGATTCGTTCTGGTATTTCATGACCGAGGAGGAAAAGCTTGGCCAGGCCACCCGTTATGTGCCTGCGACCATGAATCCGACAAAAGACGGGTATTGTCTGACCCGTAATGACAGCATCTCCGGGATGGAAAGCAGTGATTATAATATTGTTCACTCGAAGTGGCAACTGACCTACCGGATAGACAACCCGGAGCGTTTTTTCCGAAACATTTATTACAGGGCACCGAGTCCGGGAGAAGATTTTTTCGATGTGACGGCAGATATGGTAGAACCGCTTCTGCGGTCCATATCAGCCGATGCGATAGTGACCACGATGGTCAAATACAGCATCGACGAAGCTATCGTGAGCAATCCGGATATACCCGGCAATGTCAAGAGTCTGCTTCAGCAAAAACTCGATCAGATAGACAGCGGAATAACTGTGGTTGGGATGCAGATAGCGGGTAAGATCACCTGGCCCCGGCAGGTGGACGATGCATTTCAAGCATCGAACAAGGCAAGCCAGGAAAAGCAAAAACTGATAACCGAGGCCAAGGCTTATTCGGAGAAGATCCTCAATGAATCCGGCGGTCCTAATGCGGAGCGGATCCTTGTCGCTTTGAAAGCAGAGGATCTGTCAGAAGAGCAAAGGAAAAGTTTGTTGTCCCGGTTGTCAGGAAGCAGCCAGGAGCAGATCGC
>CBDUSK010000012.1:0-14037 GCA_965369915.1 uncultured Phycisphaerae bacterium | reverse complement strand
GACTTTCTAAAAAACTATATCTAACTCCTGCGTCTATTTAAGTGTTAAGTGCTTTAATACTTTCTCGGCTGAAATATTTAATATTTTGACTTTTTTTACCGGGTTTGCAGAACCTGCAATTATCTCGATTTCATTTTTTTTAACGCCCAGATGTTTAGCCAGAAACTCAATAAGGGATCGATTTGCCTTGCCTTTCTCCGGAGGAGCTGAAATCTTGATCTTTACCACACCGTCCAACTGGCCGGCAATTGATGTTCTGCTGCTGCCTGGAACAACTTTTACCGTCAAAATTACTCCCCCATCTGACTGCTTAACATCTAAGGACGTCATATTTTAACAGGTTATTTAACCTTGAATTCGTTAGTAAAAATGCCCGGCAAAAAAAACAAGATCAAATCGTCTCAGGCATTTTCCCGTATGTTCTGCCCAACCGCAAACTGTACATATCTCTCGATCTGTTCAGCAAGTTCACTTAACGAATCAAGCTGAAAATCTTCATAATGCCCGGGAATGAATTCCCCGCTAAGCGCTTTTTTGAATACCCTTACCCTTACCAGAGGTATTTTCTTGTCAATCTGATTGAAGTTGGTATTTTTATGCTCGGTGAGTTCTACCCGCCAATCCTCACTTATGAAGACAAGGCACTTGCCGGTATTTACTGCGGTAGGGAAATAATCGTATAACAGTCTGAGTACATCCATGTTATGCCTCATCGTAAAGTTTTAGAATTTAATCGGCCTATGACTTTATTTTAACCCTTCGGCGAGGTTATTGCAAGCAGCCAATTAAATTTTGGATATCGGAAATATTATGTCTTCGGCAATACCTTTTTATACCGTCGATTATCCGGATCGCACAGTCCGGATTGGCAAATGTCGCTGTCCCGACTGCCACACAAGAAGCTCCTGCGATCATAAATTCAATGGCATCGCGGGCCGTGCGTATCCCGCCAACACCCATCAGCGGGACCCTGCTGGGTTTTGCCACCTCATTATATACCTTATTGACCAGATATACTGCAATGGGTCTTATCGCGGGGCCGCTCAGACCGCCTGTCCTGTTGGCCAGTACCGGCTTTTGGGATTCGATATCTATAACCATAGCCGTAAAAGTGTTTACCAGGCTAAGGGCATCGGCCCCGGCATCGACGGCGGCACGGGCCGTAACGCTGATATCTGTAACCGTGGGTGTGAGTTTTACGATAAGAGGCTTATCCGCAGATGCCTTTTTAACCGCTTTTGTGATCTTTTCAACCTGTTTTGGGTCTGTTCCGAAGGTGATCCCGCCTTGCTTGACATTCGGACAACTGATGTTCAGTTCAAACCCGGAAACAGCCCTTTCTGACGCCAACCGATCAACAACCTTTACGTAATCGGCGATGGTTTCACCGGCTACATTCACAAAAACAGCTGTGGACAGCTTCCCAAGGATCGGAAGCTTTTCGTCTATAAAACTGTCCAGACCGATATTAGCAAGCCCGATAGCGTTTAACATACCGGAGTCAGTTTCGATTATTCGCGGGGTAGGATTGCCTTTTCTTGGTAATGAGGTTATGCTTTTGGTAATAAAACCGCCAAGAGTTCCGATATCCATGAAATCTTCGAGTTCATCGGCATAACCGCAAGTTCCGGATGCGGTAAGAACCGGGTTAGACAACCGTATACCCGCAAAATCTATACTGATATCGCTGTTTTTATTCATTACTGGTGCCAAAAATTACTTCTCTACTGTCAAAAACAGGGCCATCTTTACAACACAGCTTATAAACTGTTTCATTTTTGTCCACAGTTTTTGTTTCAACGGCACAACTCTGGCAAAGCCCGATCCCGCACGCCATAAGACGCTCCATACTTACCTGGCAGGGAACGTTATATTTTGCCGCGAGTCTTGCCGCTTCAGCCAGCATCGGCTCAGGTCCGCAGCTATATATGATCGTATCGGTAACTGCATTGCTGTTGCCTCTAAGCCATTCTTCGAGATGATGCGTAACAAAACCACCGGACCCGGCAGAGGCGTCATCAGTTGCGACCAGTTGCGTTGAAGCGTATTGGGAAAAATCTTCAGCCCCCAACGGTAATGCATTTACCGTCCTCGCACCGATCATTGAGACAATGGCAATACCCTGATGCTCATTTTTGAGAATTTTCGCCAGGTGCAGCAGTGGGGGAGCACCCATACCCCCGGCTACGAGAAGAGCATGTTTTTTGCCGTTCGGGATCGAAAAACCGTTTCCCAGCGGCCCGATCAGGCTTATCGAATCGGCTTCTTTCAGTGTTGTCATCCTCAAAGTCGCCGGCCCCACGACACAGTAAAGAATATCGACGCATACGTGTTCAGGATCGTCCAAAAGGTCCGTTCTTACATCACAGAAACTGAAGGGTCTTCTGAGGATGATTTGTCTCTGGGCAGTGTCAGCAAGTTCTTCAGGGATATTTTCCGGTGCCGGAAGGGAGGTATTGGAAAGACATATTTCAGCGAACTGCCCTGGCACAACTCTCGAAAAAGCCTTTGCCCCGTCCAAGTCTAAACACAAACTGAGACGATAGAACGCAGGTCCCGTCGAAATATTCTTAACGACTTTTCCGGTAAAAAGCTTTTTTTTATGGTCCAGGCACTTTTTTTTCATAAAGAATTACCGCTAAAGCATTTATGATATACGACGGCTATAAAAAAACTTCCGGAACATTCATCCACGGACATTCCGGAAGTGTGCCACGGCAAAAAAAGCCGTATAAATTCTAATTTGTCAACCAGATCTTTCATTGAAGATCTCAACTTCTTAAGAAAGTATACCAGCCAACCTTGAATTTGTCAATAAAAGTACAGAATTTAATCGCTCAAAAACAAAAAAACTGTAACCCGATATATTAAAAAGACTTACAGGATGCTAATTATTCGGGATTCTCGATGTCGTAAGCCTTGATAGCGGCCTTTTGGACGGTTTTTACCCCAACATTGTGGTGTTTTGCAGCTTTGGCGCAGTCGGAATATTCCGGTTTTACGTTAACGATCTTGCCGTTAAGTAAAGCCGTTTTTACCCTGATCTTTCCGAACTCAGTATTTACAGTAACAAAATCTCTCGGAAGTTTGCTGCGCTGGTAGATCTGTTTGCGGATCCCGAGGGTCAGGCCTTCCTCAAAGAGGATTTTTTCCATTAGTTCGATATCACTGATCCTGCATATCACGGACAATTTACAAGCAGGGCGGTTATGTTTCATCTGGATAGGAGTAGTGAATACATCAAGTGCACCTTCATCAAGCAGTTTTTCCATAACAAAACCGATCACCTCACCGGTTATATCATCCATATTTGATTCAAGAAGGCAGACCCAATCGGTTTGGGCAATACTGTCGCCGCATTTTCCTATGATAAGCCGTAAAAGGTTGGGAAATTCATCTGATTCCAATGTGCCGGCGCCATAACCGATGGCCTCGATCGTTACGGACGGCAGGGGGCCGAATTCATCCACAAAGCCGGTTAAAATTGCAGCCGCTGTTGGAGTCAGCAATTCCGAGTTCCCAGGTCCGCCGACGACTGGTACTTTTGACTCCTTCAGTAATTCTGCTGTAGCCGGAGCCGGTACCGGCATAAGCCCGTGGGAGCATTTTACAGTCCCAGCCCCAACAGAAAGCCGTGAACAATATACCTTTTCTATTCCCAAAGCCTCGATCCCGATGCAGGCACTGACTATATCGACTATCGAATCAACAGCACCGACTTCGTGAAAGTGTATCTGGCCGGGTTCGGTTCCGTGAACTGCCCCTTCGGCCCGGGCGATGTTTTTAAATATCTCAATTGCCCGTTCTTTGGCTGATCGGCTGATCTTGCTTTGGGTTATTATTTCTGTAATGTCACTTAGATTACGGTGCTTATGTTGCTGCGGTGCGGATGGAGCAAAGCTTAATGCGCTTAATCCGCATCGGGTTGTACTGGAAATTTGTATCTTAAGGTCACTAATACCCAGCGAGTCAAGCTGTTCGGTCAGAAACTTTTCATCCAGACCGGCATCCAGCATGGAAGCGACTATCATATCGCCGCCTGCGCCCGCAAAACAGTCAAAATATGCTATCTTCATAATCGCCTCGGATTTATCAGGGGATTTCGGATTTATTATCCATGCGATGTTATGATTTTTCAAGCGCAAAGAAACGGTACATCCTTGAATTATCCCGGTTTTTTTGTTATTAAAGGAATTATGACAAAAGGATTTGGCAAAAAAACACTATTTTCAGCATTTATATGTCTTTGTCTTGCTGCCGCGGCCTGTGCGGACCTATCCAAAAGTATCGATTCTATCATTGGGCGGAAATCTCTTAAGAAAGCTAAGTTCGGTATTAAGGTAATAGACGCAGCTACCGGGAAAACGGTATATGCTCACAAAGCCGACAAGCCCCTGATACCTGCATCGAATATGAAAATTGTTATTTCGGCTGCAGCGCTGAATTACCTGGGCCCGGATTATGAATTTACAACAAAGATCGGCCTGCTTGATAAAACATTGGTCGTTATTGGCGGGGGGGACCCTCTTTTCGGTGATGAAGTTACGGACAAAAAGTATAAGCGGGACCGGGATTGGATATTTGCGGATATAATCACCGCCTTAAAAGAAAAAAAAGTGACCTCTATTAAGGATATCGTGGTTGACAGCACTTTCTTTGATGATAATCGCGTGCATAAAAACTGGCCGAAAGAACAGCTTAATCTTCTCTATGCCTGCGAGGTCAGTGGACTTAACTATAATGTTAACTGTATAAAGATCCTTACGAAAAATACCGGCAAAACCGTAACTGTAACCGTCCAGCCCGAAACAGATTATCTGAAGATCATTAACAAGGTAAAGCCGACATCGAAAGGAAACAGTGCCGTAGGTTCTTACCGCCACAAGGAACCAAACAAGATCACTATTCACGGCAAGTGCAGGAAAAGTGCCGGTTTTAATGTTGCGATCGAAAGGCCTGCGGCGTTCTTCGGTTTTCTTCTTGCTGAAAAGCTCAGCGCTGCCGGGATAAACGTGGAAGGTCAGCTTACAGAAAAATATATCAAGAAAGATAAAAAGATAAAAATACTAAGGGTTTACTCCACGAAAATAGCTGACGTTCTGGTTCGGTGCAACAAAAACAGCCTGGGCCTGGCCGCCGAATCGTTGTTGAAGACCATATCAGCTGAAAACACTACCGGCAGGATCAATGGCGAATGGAGACATGGGCTGAATCTTGTTTCAAGGTATTTGCGTTCGCTGGGCATTGACAGCGGCCAGTTTGATCTGGATGACGCCCGGGGCCTGAGCAGGAAAAACATGCTTAGCCCTAATGCGATCGCTCAGGTATTGCTGGACGTTTACAAAAGTAAGAACTGGCAGGTCTATAAAAATTCGCTCGCGGTAGGGGGTATAGACGGCACAATGCATAAGTACTTTAAAGAAGGTAAATACAAAGGTAAGATTTTCGCCAAAACCGGTTATATAAGAAACACCAAGGCTCTTTCCGGCGTCTGCACAACAGCGAAGGGGGATTTTGTTTTCAGTATTTTAACCAGCGGCACCAACAGCCGAACGCGTACGGCTATCAACGATATCGCAAAAGCGATTATCGATAACGTACAATAACTATGGTCGAAAGTATACTCTCAACCCTGCGTCTATATAATCCTGTCTTTTCCACTCAGGTGTAACTACAGCCTGGTAAAGTGTTTCTTCGAGGAAGGACATTTCCGCTCCGAGTATCACTGCACAAGCCGGAGACGCTTTTGTAAGTTCGGCGATAGTATCTGGACTTGTAGTATGAGTTACCGCTCTGTCTTGCGGGCTTAGAAAATCACCGATCCTGTATACGAACGGACCGGCTGATAATTCCGGATAAATATCACAACCACCCTCAAGGGCCCAAAGCGGCGCCAGCGTAAGAATTTGACAATCGTTCCCGGCTTTGGCGGCAATATCTTTTGATATTTTATGCACACGGACAGGAACCCAGTTTTGATGATCGAATATCACCGGGATCCTCTGTAATACAACAGGATAAGAGACAACAGCTATAATTGAGGAAATAATTATTAAAGATGAACCAGTAAGGAATAACTTATTTTTCCATGTAACGGGCCGGGCTTTATGAAAAAAAGCCATAGGCCAGGCAAGGGCGATTATTATAAAGGGTACCGGCATTGCGAGATGCTGCTTCCAGGTTGTCGGAAGAACGATCGCGACGGCGAAGAAGACAATGACCAAGCTGACAGCAAGAAAAAAATGTGAAGGGAATTTAAACTGTATCCTTCTGCGATTCAACCAGGTCAGTGCCAACAATATTAAGGCTGTTATAATAAGCGCCAGATACCCGAAGGTCGTTAACGATTGCGTTAAGAGTACGGACTTGTCATGTACCATTCCAATTTTATGAAGCCATTGGCTATTCAGCATTTGTATCCGGAAGGCATTAAGATAGAACGCCTTGGGAGCACACAGGATTATATAAACAGGCCAGATCGATACGAGAAATGTGCCGAATAAAAACGTCCCCACGGCTGTGAGTCTTCTGTTGCCGGAGTCGAAAGGCTGATAAAGAATAGCCGCAAAAAATGCCAACTGAACGATCGCGGTCGTTATACGCATAAATGTTGCCAAGGTTAACAGCGAGGCTATTAGAAAGATCCGCCGGAATTTTATTGCCCGATGATTGCCGGCTGATACAAACAACCAGAATGAAAGCATAACGCATAATAAAACCGCATCATTGTTCCATGCATAACCGTTCGAGTAGTCTGTAACCGGGTTAAACACATATATTACCGTCCCAGCCAGACCGGTCAGTACTCCCGCAACACTCTTACCCAGGACTCGACGATATATCCCGAAAATGCAGACCATCACCGCTATATCACAGATAACGGAACTGAACCTTCCTGCAAGCAGATAGCCGGTTGTGCCTGATATTTTAAACAGTGCCGAATAAATAAGCGGATGATAAGGCATCTGAGCGACATAAGAAAAATCCCTGTAGATCATTTTACCCTGGGACATCAATACGCCTGCAGTGCAGTACATCTGCTCGTCACGTGCAGGTCCCTTCGTCATGGCATTAGCAAATATCGCAGCTGCCAGGACTATCAGAACAACTATGGCGATTGAATTAACAATATGTTTCAAAATCTTCCTGCCGTTTATTAACTAAAATCCTGATCACCATTCGGCAAGTTCACCTGTGAATTCTTCCACAAGGTCTTTCATGGTAACAATGCCCAGGGGTTTTCGGCCGCCTGAATACGCCGAAGTTACCAGAACGATCTTGTGGTTTTGATTTCGCATTCTGTTTATGGCATCGATCACTGAACATGCCGCGTTAGACCGTCCGATCGGTTTGACAAAATCTCGAAGGTTCTGGAAATTGACTCCGGAACCTAATACTTCGTAAATATTTACAAAACCGATTATATTACTTCGGCGTGTTTCATAAATTGGCAGACGTGTAATATTATATTTTTCCAGTTTTTCCATCACGTCCGGCCGGGGCGTCTTCAACTCAAGCATCTGCGTCTTATTAATAGGCACCATAACAGAGCTCAGAGTAATATCTGGAATATTCACGAGCCGGTTCATGATATCGTTTTGTACCGAACTGAGAATCCCCTCGTCGTGGGTTTCTCTGATGATCTGTTTCATAAGGTTTGGCCCCGGAGTTGTAATGGCCGCGGGACTATCTGCAGATGCCCCGAGAAGTCGAACAAACATGCGCGATATTAATTTTAAAAGGCCAACCACTCCGGACCAGTTACAGAGCTTGTGAAAAAACCATAAGATAACTGCAAAACGGGGCATCAGAACATCGGCTCGATAATAATATATGTTTTTCGGGATAACTTCCGAGAATACGAAAAGTACCGGAGCCATAAGAACGGTCGCGTATAACTGTGCCGCATGTTCGCTCTTCGAAAGACCAAGAAATATTATGGTTACAATGCTCGTAACAATATAATGCACAAGATTAGTGCCGATGAGCATGGAAAAAACCAGTCCGCCGCTGTCATCCATCATCTTACCGAGCAGGGTGTACGAATAATGTTTTTTTCCCATGCCCAGTCTTAAGCGAAATCGGCTGAGACGATAGATGCCTGTCTCGGAGCCGGCAAAAAAACCGCCAAGGATCACCATCACCACACAGATCAGGATTTGAAAAATTAAAAGCATATTTTACCTAAAACCTCAATGAGGATTTTCTTATGATTTATCCGGTTCAAGCGATAATATCAGGCTTTCGATCCGCCGTTTTCGGACTTCCTGGACCGTAAGTTTAAGGTTCTTCAAATATATCACATCGCCTTTTTTGGGAATTCTGCCCAGAAGAGCGATCGCTAATCCGCCAATAGTGGACAATCGGCTTTGTTCCGGGTCTATATTGAAAACCTCGGCCCAGTCATGGATCGCTATATCTGCTGCGAGGCGGTATTCCAGCGGGCCGATCTGTTCTATCGGCTCGGCCTGTAGGTCCTGTTCTATGGGACCGAGAATTTCTTCAACAATATTTTCCAGGGAAACTGCACCGGCGATCCCCCCATATTCGTCAACCACGATTGCCATGTCAGTCCGGCTTTTTCGGAAAAATTCCAGGAGCGATTCAACCGTCTTTTGTTCCGGTACGAAATTCACCTCTTTGAGATGTCTGGAAACGGATTTTTCGGGCCAAAGCAGCATATCCCTAAGGAATAAACATCCGACAATATGATCTATATCCTTTTTATAAACAGGGATTTTTGTCAGACCGTTTTCTAACATGAGTTTTTTCGTTTTTTCCACGGGATCAGATATCTCACAGGCGGTTATGTCCACCCTCGGTTGCATGACATGACGGACTTTTAGAAATCCGAGTTCGATAACTTCAGCGAACAGTTCATTTTCATCAGCACTTATCAGCCCGCGCACCCGGCTGGATTCAATAAGTCGTTTTAATTGGTTTGCCGTAACCGTCTCGGCTTGTCTGCCAGGACCGCCGGCGCCGGAAAAAAGGCGAACAGCCGGCACTACAATTAAAATATCGAGAATCCCTAATATAGGCGACAGTATTCGCACACATAAAAAACAAAACGGAGATGCAATAATACAGAATCGTCTTGAATGTGAATAAGCAAGCGACTTGGGCAGCATTTCTCCGCCCAGCAGAAGTATAAAAAACAACAAGGCCGCGGATATTACCCCTGCCGTTGGACCGTATTGCTTGCCCATGTTGATGGACAATACACCGGCCAGTGCGAAAAATAATACATTAACGGCCATGTTACCGAACAAAAGGCTTGTCAGCAATTGTTTAGGATTGTTTAAAAGACCGGAGGCGATAAGGCCCAGGCGGTTTGCGGATTGTTGTAAGGCCTTTGCCTGACGTCTTGATATGTTGAAAAATGCGGTCTCTGAACCGGAAAGAAAAGCCGAACAGAGCAAAAGTATGATCATCAGTATGATTTGCCAGATATTTTCAAGAAAACAGACCACTGTTAACAGGTCCCTTGGACTAAACGAAATAACCGAACAGCTTTCAATTTTTCGGCAGGATTATTTTGAATTTCGTCCCCACATCTTTTTTTGATTCTACCGAGATCTCACCCTTATGTGCTTCTATCACTTTTTTGCAAAAGGCCAGTCCCAGCCCGGCACCCGACCGTTGCGAACCTTTTTTTTGCTTCTTTGTTGTATAGAACGGCTCGAAGATGGTCTCAATATCCCTGTTGACTATTCCGCACCCGCTGTCGGCTACTTCGATCTCGACTGAATCAGACAGCTCTCTGGCGGATATCGTCAAACTGCCGCCTCTGGCGAGCATCGCTTCCCTGGCATTTAAGATCAGGTTCATTATAACCTGCTGCAGACAGATCTCTTCAGCTAATATCGTCAACTCTTGTGGAATACGAAAATGGACCTTTATTTTATCCTTGCTGAAATCCCGCGCAAGGCAGGTAAAGATTTCATCGACAAGGGCTGTGAGTTTCCGGGGTTTCTTTTCCTGCTGTTTTCCGTTGGCCATGGCAAGCATGCTTTCGAGGATCTTGGCGGCGCGCGTGGCATTGGTAGCGGTTTTTCGGATAGTCTTTTCGGCCAGCTCTTTGTCGTCCGGATTATTCAGAGATAACTGTGCATAATTGCTAAGCGGTGTAAGGATATTGTTAATTTCATGTGCTATCATCGCCGAGGCCATTCCGATATTTGCCAGGGCCTGTATCTGACTGGTTTGCGACCGTAATTGCACGATCTGCCGGGTCTGATCCGACAGACGTTTTTGAAGTGACTGGCGCTTTTCAAGAATACTTTCCAATTAACACGCTCCCTGCGAACAAATTCCCTTATAGACAAAAATTCCGTTGTTTTTGTATTATTCCGTGGTTACCATCATTAGCATATCTGTTTTTTCGGCTTTTTACGGGCTTTTTCTTGAACTATGGACGATCAGGCGATTTTGGAAGAACTTTTGGCCCTTCTTGGGCAAAATAACGTTGTCCTGCGTAATGAACCGATGGGCGGGGCAGGGGGGGGACTTTGTAAACTTAAAGATAAACGGATTTTTTACATAGATACCGAGGCCCAGCCCGCTGATACCGCTGCGATCTGTGCTCAGGCTGTCCATAAGATCGTGGATATAGAAAGCATTTATCTCAGACCGCAAATCCGCGATTTTCTGGAAAAAAACCAACAGGGCGATTAAGCTTAATGACTTGCTTTGAAAATTGTCATTTGACAGTTATTCTCTACAGGCTTACAATGGTTACTGATTACCGGAGCATTTTTGAAGATGACAGAAAAAAATGAAAACTCGATTTCGACCGTGCTCGTTGTTGACGACAATCCCCAGAATCTTGAACTTCTGCTTGCTTATCTTGAAGACGTCGATTGTAAGACGGTTTCAGCCACCGAGGGAGCAGAAGCCGTCGATAAAGCAAAACAAATACTGCCAGACCTGATCCTGCTTGACGTGATGATGCCCAAAATGAGCGGATTTGAAGTCTGCAAAAGGTTGAAAAACGATCCTCGTACCACTGACATTCCTATTATCATGGTAACCGCTTTAAGTGAACTTGGGGATATCGAAAGGGCGATTGATTCCGGAACGGATGACTTCTTAAGCAAACCCGTCAACAGGCTGGAGTTGATCACTCGTGTTAAGACAATGCTCAAACTCAAACATCTAACCGATAAACTTGAGCGGACCTTAGCTTACCTCAGCGAGATAGAATCTCAGGTCGAACTGAAAAATGCCGAATAGATCAAATGAAATTTACTGTCCCATAAAAATTAAACACACCGAAAAAGTGGATGTAAAACCGTTTCCTTTGCCATTATTTTGGCTCGTTTTGGGCTTCTAAAATCCAAACAATCCCTACAGCCAGCACAACTGCCAAACCCGTCGTCATATAAGTCAATTCGGACGTTTATTTCAGTAAAAGAGCATAAAGCAGGAAATCATTATTGTCGATATTTCATGTGCCATAACTATTTACACCTTTTAGTTTTTCTCTGGCAGGAGTTATTTGATGAGCAAGCTTTTAGAGATCTTTGGCAGGGCGGTAACGGTTGATACTGCAGACCTGATTTGGCATTGGCTTCATGCCGTCAAGGCCAACCAGGATGACGCCGATGAAACCCAGTATAACGATCTTGATGAGGTCATTGAACTGCTGGGCAATATGGAGTTGGAAAAGGCACACGAAAAACTTAAATTCTATCTTTTTGAGAATCCCGATTGTGCCCGAGGCCGAATGGCTGCAGCGGCTATCTGTCTCCACAAAAACGATTTGGAAGCGGCCATTGAACAGGCACAGTCTATCTATTTACGGCAGCCAAGTAATACGATGGCGTTGTATACTCTTGGATATTGTTACGAGCGAAGCCGAAGACAGGCCCAGGCCGTGGAGTTTTATCAGGACTGCATCAAATTCAAAAGCCATCTGCAGCTTCCAAGACAGCGCATGGCCGCAATATATTTTAAAAACGGCCGACTCGATAAGACCATTGCCGAGTATGAATCATTGAATACCGAACACCCCGAGGATATCTCATCGATGATACTGCTCGGCTACTTATATATATCCGATAAGCAATACGACAAAGCCATTGATACTTTCAATACCGCGATCGTGGCTCATCCTGATAACTTCCATGATGATAACCAGGACGGTGATATCTCCGAATTGATCGAAGCAGGGCGTTTTGATGATGCGATCGAACGTATCCGGTGGCTGATGGACCAGGTCGGAGAAATGCCGGACCTGCATGTCAGAATGGCTGATATATTAAGTAAGGCAGGACAAGCCGCTGATGCAATGATTTATTACGAAAACGCCATCAGGATACAGCCGAATTATCTTGAAGCAACAATAAAACTCGGAACTCATTATCTGCGATTCAAGCGACCCGCGCTTGCTGCAGAACAGTTCAACAGGGCGGTGGAGATTAATGACGAGATTGTTGATTCTTACATAGGTCTTGCCATTGCTCAGCATTTCGCCGGTGAAAAAGACGAAGCATGTAAGACGTTATCACTCGCTGCAGCTATTCAGCAGAACAGCACTTTACTGTTCTCCGAGACCGCAACGTTACATCTTCAGACAACTCTCAACGAAAAATCTGAATCAGGACAAAAACCAGGTGACTCAGCTGTCCTGATAGATGATGTCATAAAGGCACATCAAAAGCAAATGGCTAATACTCCGAAAAGCGCCGACATACATTACAAGTACGGGATTTTGATGATGATTGCCGGAGATATTGCCAAAGCGATCGAATCGTTCGAAAATGCCATTCAAATAAATCCAACACATCATCGGGCCCGAAGTAAAGAGGCTCTATGCCTTTATGAGAACGGTCAAAATGAACTTGCTATGAACAAATTGATTGAAATGGATACCGCATTAGAGCCCGGTACGCTTGAACTTCATTACCAGACTGCGATCTTGTACTGCGACAAAAAACGATTTGCTGACGCTCTGAATAATCTTGAAAATACCATGAAAGATAATTTTGCCCAACCGGATGCAATTGTGAACATCGAGGTCGTTCTGGAGAACCTGGGGCTCGTAGACCGGGCAATTTCCACTTGGGACCGGCTCACAGAAACGGCACACAACGCCATAAGTGCTCGCTACCGGTAGTTTTAGTTCTATATTGCACACTCAGGAGGTTTACCCGATGTCAAATGAATTGACAGCTTTGACTGATTTTACAAGAAACCTTTTTAAACATGCATACCTGGTTCTTCCCTGGTTTTGCGTTAATTCCGGACGGTCCGAATACAAGGTCGACCAATATAACAAGGCCCTAAGTGTAGTTAAGCTCTTGAAGAAAAACAAACCTTTGTTCTTCAGCGATGACGCCGAACATGCGCGTGCCAATGCCGAACTCAATAAGTTTTACAAGACCCTTGCCCCTGCCGGCGGTCCGGAAGCCAACAAAACAGCACTGGCGCACTACGTCTGCGCCTGGGATAATGCATGGAAAAATCGTGCTGTTCTCCAGTTGAGGGGTCACGAAATTAAGCTGATGAAATACTTCCATGAAATTATTTCCGGCGAGGCCCATTCTCATCTGCCGGAACTGCTGAGCATGGCAAGACTTCTGGACACCGATACGGTCAAGATTGCCCGGCTGGTAAGCATCCGAAACGGCTGGACTGCGAAACAGGCCTTTTCGGATAAGACAAAGGAAATGAAACAGCTGCAAAACAAATTATTCGACACTAAAACACCCACAACTGACTTGTTCAAAACCGTCTCGAAAAAAAGGCCAAAGTTATTTAAGGAATTTCAGCAGACAATTAAAGACCGTAAACATGCCGCGAAGATCAGGCTCATCGAAATATTCGATAAAGAAAACTTCTTCCCCACGGTCGATAGCGAAACCTTAAGACCAAGACTTAAAACAGAAGCACTCGACGAGTTCCTTCCGGACGATTTCAAAGGACAAATAGGCGTTCAGCCTGCGGGATATCCTTTGACATTCTACACTCACCAGGGACTGGAACTCGAGATGCCGCCGTTAAATAATGTCATTATGAACGATAATTACGGCA
>CBDUSK010000011.1:0-14149 GCA_965369915.1 uncultured Phycisphaerae bacterium | reverse complement strand
ACAAGCTCTTTGCCCGTGCCGGAAGGCCCTTCGATCAGTACGCTTATATCGGTCGGGGCAACCCGGCGAAGCACCTTGAAAGCGTTCTGCATGGCATGGCTTGAGCTCTTGATCCCCTTAAACACAAAATCATCGGCGACTGCGGCATACCGTCTTTTCGGCGGGACGGCCTTTGCCACCATCAGCCGGAGCTGATCGACGTCGATGGGCTTGACGATATAGTCATAGGCACCCTTTTTGATGGCCTCTTTACACGTATCGATAGTGGCATAAGCCGTGATAAGGATGATCTCGGTGGACGGATCTTTTCGCTTGGCCTGGGTCAGTATATCGATACCGTTGGTATCGCAGCCCAGATTCAGGTCCGTGATGATAAGATCAAAATCCTGGTGCGTGACAGCATCGAGAGCATCTTCGGCAGTGTAAACGGCAGTGGCTTTGGCGCAATGATCCCGGAGCGCTTCGACCAGGACGTCGGCGTGGGCTTTTTCATCATCGACTATCAGTATTACGGCATCGGTATTCATTATTCGCCTTGGACTTTTTCCAAAGGCAGGGTTATTGTAAACGAGGTCCCCCTGCCCGGCTGTGAATTTACTGTTATCGCGCCTTTATGGGCTTCTATGATCTTCCTTGCAGTAGGCAGCCCAAGTCCCGAGCCGCCAGGCCTGGAAGTATAATAGGCCTCGAAGATCCTTTCAATTTTTTCCGGAGTCATTCCGGCACCGGTATCGGTTATCTCGATCACGCCGTCGGGGCCTTTCGAATCTGTCTTGACAATTATCTCGCCGAGGTCCATAATAGCCTGCTGAGCATTGATGAACAGATTAAGTACCACCTGTTTTACCATATCGGCATCGATCTTGCAAACAACGGGTTTTTCGGCAAGGCCTAATCTCAGCGTAATGCCGTGGGCCCGTGTCTGGGGGGCATAAAAATCGACCATCTCAGCGACAAGCTCGTTGAGATCAACCGATTGCAGATCAAGCTCGGCTTTTCCAATGTAACGTAAAAAATCGTCGAGTATCTGTTCGAGCCGGTCGGTTTCTTTCCTTACGACGGCGATCTTTCTGAGCTGGCGCGCAAATTTCGCATCACAGTCATCAGCATCTTCGGAAATAAGTTTCAAGTTGACCTTTATGGTTGAAAGTGGGTTTTTGATCTCATGTGCGAGCCCGCCGGTAAGTTTTGCGAGTTCTTCGAGCTGGTGGGAACTGGCATCGGCCCCGGAGCGAACGCGGGTAATACATTTGTGACAGAATACCAGATATGCCGTTACGGCAAGTACTGATCCCAGAATAAAGCCAGATACAAACAGTAACAATCGCAACCTCCCAGACTGTCAACAGAAACTCCCTGAACCCACGACCCGGGCACTTAAGTACAGGACGACCCTGAGTTCAGCTCCCGCTCTTTACCCCGGCCTGTTCGGCTTTTGTACTTGCGACGACTGGAGGTTTTACAGAAATGATCTGTACCTTCCTGCCCTGCAGACCTTTGTCGGTGTCGAGCGGTTTATATTCGACAATCTGTCCGTTCCTAAGACATCTGAACCCTTCTCCATTGAGATTCGTATAGTGGACAAACACATCTTGACCCTGCTCATTGATGATAAATCCAAAGCCTTTCTTCAGGTCAAACCACTTTACAGTTCCCTTAGCCATAAAGTGCCTCCTAAATTAACCCATCCTATAAACACGAGCGGGCGAATATCAACTCTCGCCGATACCGCTTTTTATCAATCCTTTTTAATTTAGGTATTTCTTTAAACCAGACAGCAAATCACTTTGCCGCCGGGGTTTTTTCTTCCTGATCGGATTTTTCTTTCTGATCGGATTTTTTTTCAAGCTCGATCAAAGCTGCTTTTCTGGACAGCTTGAAGCGTCCCTGGTCATCAATGAGGAGCAGTTTGACAGATATGATATCCCCATACTTGCAAACGTCTTCGACATTTTTAACGAATTCGTTACTGAGTTCGCTAATATGACAGAGCCCTTCGACGCCCGGGCAAAACTCGACAAAGACACCGAAATCTTTTACCGAGACAACTTTTGCGGATTTGTAAATTCGTCCGACCTCCGGGGGAGTAGTCATCGCTTCGATGATATCCCTTGCGGCAAGATGACCGCTTCCTCCGACACAACTGATGGCAATAGTCCCGTCATCGTCAATTTCGATCGTAGCGCCGGTCTCTTCCTGAATTCCTTTAATTACCTTGCCGCCCGGTCCGATGACCTTTCCGATATATTCGGGATCGATCTTGATGCTGACGATCTTCGGAGCGTATTCACTGAGCTGTGGTCTTGGCTTGGCGATAGTATCTGCCATGGTCTTTAGTATATCGATCCTGGCGGTTTTTGCTCTTGCGAGCGCTTCGACCATAATATCATGTGGGAGTCCTTCGGCCTTTATGTCAAGCTGGATGGCGGTGATACCGTCAGCAGTACCGGCGACCTTAAAGTCCATGTCTCCGAAGTGGTCCTCATCTCCGAGAATATCGGTCAGCAGTTCGTAGCGGTCACCTTCGCTGATCATTCCGATCGAGATCCCTGCGATGGTTTTTTTAATTGGTACCCCTGCATCCATCAGGGCCAGACAGCCGCCGCAGACCGAAGCCTGTGAACTTGAACCGTTCGATTCGGTGATATCGGAAACGATCTTTATGGTATATGGAAAAATGTCCTTGTCGGGCTTTACCTGTTCAAGTGCCTTTTCCGCGAGGACGCCGTGTCCGATCTCCCTTCTTCCGGGTCCGCGGATGAACCTTACCTCCCCGACGGAAGACGGCGGGAAGTTGTAGTGGAGCATAAAGTCCTGTCCGTATTCATCAAGGAGGCCGTCGATGGTCTGTTCATCCCTTCCTGTGCCCAGCGTCACGCTAACGAGTGCCTGGGTCTCTCCGCGTGTAAACAGGGCAGAACCATGTGCCCTTGGCAGCAGTCCAACTTCGCACATGATAGGCCTGATCTGGTCGAATGTTCTGCCGTCGGGCCGTTTGCCCTCGAGGATGAGTTTGCGGACCGCTTCTTTTTCGACCTTGCCGCAAATGCGTTTGAAAACCGAAGCAGAACACTTTGGCTCGGCATCATCTACGGGTTCGCAGAACTCATCGACGATTTCTTCAACACTCTGCTTTACGGCATTACTTCGATCGGCTTTCGAGGTGATCTGGTAAGCCTGGTAAAACTTATCGGCTAACTTTTCGTTAATCTCGTTTGTGATCTGTTCATAGGTTTCTATCTCGGGGATTTCTTTTTCCTTCCCGCACTTTCCTCGAAGTTCATCGATCATATCACAGACCTGTATGACGACTTTATGAGCCAAAGCGACCCCTTCGGCGGCGACATCTTCGCCGACTTCAAGGGCATCGACCTCGATCATATTGATAGCTTCTTTTCTGCCGCCGAGAACAAGGTTGTAATCGCTGTTTTCTCTTTGCTCGTGTGTCGGATTGACGACGAACCGGCCGTCTACCCTGCTGAGGCGGCAGGCACCAAGCGGTCCCTGGAAGGGGATCTTACTGATATGCAGTGCGGCACTGGCCCCGATCATGGCGAGGACATCGGGATCGTTTTCCTTGTCGGCACTAAGGACAGTGACGAGTATCTGCACCTCTTCAGAATAGCCGTCAGGAAAGAGCGGTCTGATCGGGCGATCGATCAATCTTGCGGTTAGAATTTCCTTTGTGCTCGGCCGGCCTTGTCGTTTCATAAAACCGCCGGGGAATTTCCCGGCAGCGCTGAGCTTTTCGCGGTAATCGACACTTAACGGAAAATAGTCTATCTCGGCCCTTGGCGGAGCCGTGGTAGCAGTAACAAGTACCATCGTTTCTCCATATTGGACAACGACGGCGCCATGCGCCTGGCGAGCTAATTTTCCGGTTTCTATTGATAGGACCTTTCCCCCTATTTCTTTTTCTACTCTACATATTTCAAACATATCGTCTTTTCCTAAACAGCCTCTTTGTCAAGAAGCGATGAATTTCTACAATTAACAATTGAAACGCTCAAAAGGCCCATCTTACTTACGCAACCCAAGCCTGGAAATGATAGTGCGGTAGCGTTTTACGTCATTTTTTCTAATATACTTAAGCAGTGATGATCTTGTACCGACCATTTTTAAAAGACCCCTTCTTGAGGAATGGTCCTTTGGGTGTGTCTTCAAGTGTTCGGTAAGTTCATTTATCCGGGTGGTGAGGATCGCGATCTGTACCTCCGGTGAGCCGGTGTCCTTTTCGCCGGTCTTGTAATCGGCAATAATTTTTTCCTTTTTATCCTTCGTCAGCATCTTACGGGCATATCCTTTCCTTTCCTTTCAAGTTTCAGTCACATATTAAAGCCACAACAATACTTACAAATTCTCATTCACTATACACAAACAATTGATTATAACTTCAGAATTTCAATTTGCAATGTTTTTTTGCCGGTATTCAATTAAGACTCCTTTTGTTCTGAATCCCGTAAAATGCGGTTTTTGGCGTTTGAGGGGAGATTTGCGGGCAATTACAGAGATAAGGACACGTTGTGCCGCAAAATATTTTTTTCGTAAATCTCCTATTCAAAAACACTTACGAGTTATAGGAAATAAATACTTAACGGGTCGTTGCCGAGGAATAAAAGAGTCGTATTACCGCCAATTCCCTAAGTAAGGGCAAAGAAGTCGAAATTTGGTTTCAGGGATGAAAGTTCCGAGGTCAACAACAGCACAGTCCTGATCTTCTGAAGGTCGCGCTCACCTGATGAGTGTTCCGACGGCGGTGGTTCCGTATTCTGAAAAGTTGCTGTAGTCCCAGCTTTCGATAAAACCATCCTGTATGATATTCCAGAGTTTTTTGATGTCGCTTTGTATAAATACCCTTGCGATATGCTCATCGAATTGCGTTCCGAGGTTTTTTTCTATCTCTGCAGCGGCTCGCTTAATACTCATGGCGTCACGGTATACCCTCCTGGAGGTCATGGCATCAAAAGCATCGGCCAATCCGATGATCTTTCCCATAAATGGTATCTGGTCTCCTTTGAGTCCCTCGGGGTAACCTTTTCCATCTATACGCTCATGATGATACATGATGCCTGGTATGAGTTCGGTCATCTGTTTGATATCCGCCAGGATAGCAGCCCCGATGCGTGGATGGGCCTTGATCCGGTTCATGTCCTCTTCGGTAAGCTTACCTTTTTTACGAAGTACGTCTTCATCGACCCCGATCTTTCCGATATCGTGGAGCAGCCCGGCAAGATAGATCCTGTGTATCTGTTCGTCTTCGAGCGGCTGTTGTTCTGCAAGTCTTTCTCCGATCCAGCGTGAAATAAAGGCCACTCTTTCGGAATGTCCCCTGGTATACTGGTCCTTGGCGTCGATGCTGTTAGTCAGGGCCTTTAAAGAGCCAATGAAAAGCTCCTTTAAGTCTCCGAACAGACGATCGTTCTCAATAAAGACCGCACACTGATTTGCCACGGAGTTAAAAAGTTTCACGTCGATAGCGTCGAAATCAGGTTTGTCAACGGAGTTTGTCGCGACCATAAGCCCGATCATACCGTCGTTGCCCCAGAGCGGCACGGCAATGATGCTTTGCACTCCCCTGGGCCAGTCGTATTTCATGGTTGAACCGACGGCGCTGTCCAGCAGTCCCTCCCGCCCCCTGCCCAGCTCGCTTTCAAGACGGCCATGCAGAATATCTGCAGCGCCGGCATCTATCAGGTTCATCCCGCAGCCTGCAGTAAGAACCAGAGGTCTCTGACCTTCGACGTATTTTTCGAGGTATATCGCTATCCCCTCAACGTTAACGGAACGAACGATCTGGTCACAGGCCATCTGAAGAAAGGTGGCATTGGTATGTGTTACCTTCATATTCTTACTCATGTTATGAAGGAGCATGACCTCTTCATAAGCCTGGGTCAATTCGGTGCTGACCATCTCGAGATGTCTTGCGGCTTTGGAAACGGTCCTAAACTCATCGGCAAAGGCGTTGAGCATCTCTGCGAGGAAATCCGCATCCCGTCTTAACGATCCCGCCGCCTTTTCGAGGAGTTCATAGTCAATATTAAACTGGTCGGAAAATCTTCTTAAGTCCTCGTTGTCGGCCGAGGTCAGATCGCCGTAATCAATTACGGCTACAGCAATAGTTTTTCTGTCTGCTTTAAGGCAAATGGCAATCACTTCGCCGTCTGGCCCAAATTGTTTTACCCTGGCCGGCTTCGTTTTAAAAGTAGTCGTGGAAAATTCTGCGAGTTGTTCAAGATCGCTGTTAAAATCCCCGGCCGCCGAGTAGAGCAGACAGTTGCCATCTGCATCAAATATTGCCAGATTGGCATTGAATTTGTTTATCCGGCCGGCGAACTTTTCCAAGCGATCGTATTGGGCCGGTGATAGAACTTTTGTAATCAAATCTGTCATAGATGCCGCCTTTTAAAATTTTCTCATGTTGTTTTATGCGGTTGCGCGCTGTTTCAATACTTCATTTACTGTCTGAAGCAATTCCCTCGGACTGAACGGTTTTGGCAGGCAAACCGATATCTTCAGGTCGGATATCTGTTGGTCCTCGACGGTAAAATCGCGTGCGGTCAGCAGGACCACTGGAATATCAGCCGTAGCCGGATGTTTCCTGAGATTTTCTATAAGCTCAAGACTGCTGGTGCCTGACATTTGAAGATCGGTAACGATGACATCGGGCTTTTGCCTGCACGCAAGTTCAAATGCTTCCCCGGCGTTATCCGAGGTGATCACTTCAAAGCCGTTATTACGGAATTTTATCGCCACAACCTGAACGATATGTATTTCATTATCAGCAACTAATATTTTTCTTGCTGTCATCGTTTTCTCCAAATTAACCCGCTATCTGACACTGACATAACCAGTAACCGGCTCGACATAAACCACCAGTTTCAGTTCCCCGGTCTGCATGAATATCTGTCCGCTCAGCAGAGGCGTCCGGGTCCCTATCCCGCTGTACGGACTTCCAAGATAATCGAAAGTTATGATCCGGGTTGAATCAAAGTCCGCCTTGCCCAGGATCTGCCGGAGTCGTCTGTCCCGGCTGAAATGCACCTCAAACGGCAGGCCCGCGCTGAGGGGATGCTCGATGATGCCTTCAGAATCGCAGACCTTATACATAAATGACTGGTCATCATAATCGAAGATCATGGAGTAATACTGCCGGCTGTTGATGGCCAGATTCTTTATATACTCCAGATCGGAGACGATCACCGAAGCCGCCGAACGAAGCCTGGCTTCGGCCGCCCGGCTTCGAAACGGAACGGCAAGAAACGCCATCAGCATGATAACAGCCAGTACAGCAACCACTTCCAGCAGCGTAAGACCTGTCCGTGTCTTTTTGAGTTTGTGTCCTCGTAATGACATAACTTTATGGTCTTTTCATCATTCCTGCTTATATAGATCCCGTAACGAACTACTTTTTTTTCGTCATCTTAGCCGGTGTGCTTAACTGCGACTATCGTTTAATCTCTAAGCTCGGTTCCCGCAAAGCACATTATCTAAACAGACTTGCCGCCGGCAAAATGAACTTCAGTTGTTTTCAAGGTTTCAAAGGAAAGTTTTATGCGGCAAAATCGTTACAGTCTGCATTACCCTATTCTCGCGGCAGAGACCGCCGAATATGCAGGATCGATATGTAAAATGTGTGGAATTTTCCGGCGGCCGGAAATAATACCAGGTGCATTCTGTTATAGGACATTAACCATGACCGAAGCATAGTAAAACGTCACCTCTACTCCGGGCAAACGGGGGGTAGAGGTATCAGTATGCTATATGAGCAGGACTGTCACAGGCCCGGAATTGGCCTGTAGCGGCATTGAGCCACCAGCCGGTGCCTTCTGTACCTTCGGGATCCGCATCGACATCATTTACACAGGTAACGGCGTTTCTTTTGTCCGAGTCCTTGAGATATAAATTGCCGGGAATCTTTTTGACGTAAGGTCCCATGCCATCGGAACCCCTTACGGTCATCGCTTTTATAAAGTCATGTTCGAGGATATCGCCACCGGGGATTTTTTGTCCGGGCAGCAGGTCCTTGTGCTGGATTTTGTAAAGTTCGATCTGTGACCTAACCATCTGAAGGTTGCTGACCAGATCGGTAAGTCTGGCTTGCTGTGCTGCCCGTGAAAACTTGGGCACGGTAATAGCGGCAATGATGGCCAGTACGATTATAAGGATAAGAAACTCCATCAGAGTAAAGCCCTGTTTTTCAGGTTCTGCAGCAGGTTCCATAGCATTCTCCCATTTCTTGCCGTATTAATAAAAGTTAACTAAACCTCGACCGGTCCACAGTACTGGCCGGAACCGGTCGATATTCATTTCAGTATCCACTTATCAATTGCCCTTAACGAGCAGTTTTTCAGCAGTTGTTAATATACTGCATGGACAGTAGAATCATTGGCTCGAAACTCGCCGGTATTGGTATTAAAGAACCATGCACCGGTTCCGGGATCGGGCTCCTGACCGGACACCTCGACATCATTAGTGACGGTAAAGGGGTTCTTGGGCATCCTCTGGAGATATTTCCCGAACGTCCTGGGTGCACCGGCGACCGAAAGCGATCCATCAGCATAGGTGTAATTTGTCAAAGCGGAAACAAAGTCAAGCTTCGCAGCTGTACCGGGTAACTGACCGTCATGCTGGATCTTGTACAATTCGATCTGTGTTCGGACCGTCTGGAGACTGTTGATCAATTCAGAGAGCCTTGCTTCCTGAGAAGCCTGGGTGAACTGAGGAATGACAATTGCGGCAAGAATACCCAGGATCACCATGACGATCAGGATCTCTACCAAAGTAAAACCTTTTTCTCTTAGCGTTTTCATAGTACACTCTCCTATTACTTCTAAAAGTTATTTCCGAATTATTTAATCATTCCTGAATCACAAATAACATTTATTCAGGTCAGAAACGAAAATCAATCCAACCATGGAAAATATAAGAAATAAAAGAAAAGATGCCAAACCGACAGAGGGGTGTTTTTAGGATTTTATTTCATTTTTTTCAGAAAAAATTTGTCTCTGGAAATGGCCGATAATACCGGCACTTTTGATTTTCAGACATTGGATAATGTAAGGTGAAAAAATTATCAATGATCAATGTTCAGGTAGGAAGGGATATTTTTCATATTGATCTGTCGCTGGTTTTGTGAGATATGGGATAGTTCGACCCGGATGCTGTCAATATTCTTAAGAGCGGACCGGACCTTATCGGCCCATTCGATAAGAACGACCGAATTCGGGCAGCACAGATCATCGAAGCCTAACATTTCAAATTCGGCAATTGAGTCCAGTCGATATGCGTCAATATGATATACATCAAGAGCCGAATCGGGGCCGTGGTATTCGTTGATGATCACGAAGGTCGGGCTGTTGACCTGGCGGGGATCGGAAGCGCCGGCTCCGGCGGCGATGCCTTTTACAAGATGAGTCTTTCCGCTTCCGAGAGGTCCGGTAAGACAAAATATCTCGCCGCCTTTTAGCCCGGTGCCGATCTTTTTGCCGAGCTCTACGGTCTGATCGGTCGAGTCAGAGATCAGGGTGATATCACGGGCATCGTTCATAAATGGTCATAGCCTTTCGGAACTAAATCTTCGCCTCGGCCATCGGGCATTATGATCCGCATTTTACATGTATCGTTGATCGTGCCTATCTGAGTTACAGGTGTTTTCAACTGCAGGTTTTCTAACAGTTTTTGACAATCTGCCGGGGCAAGTGTAAAGAGCAGTTCAAAATCCTCGCCATCGTTAAGCGCCGACGCTAAAGGGTCGGGACTTTTTTCGGCCTGTTCGGAAAGCGGGATCTTAACGGCATCTAAACAGGCCCCTACTTTGCTTTGAGTGCAGATACGGTTAAGGTCACTGCTCAGGCCATCGGAGATATCTATCATGGAATTGATGGTAACTATCCGGGCGATCTGCAGGGCTTCGTTTACTCTCGGGGTAAATTCAAGGTGTTTGCCGGCCCGCGAGCCTCCGAAGGAGCCGGTAACACAAATACAATCGCCGGGTTTTGCCCCGCTGCGTTTTACGCACTTGCAATCGGAAGGTCTGCTGAGCATGGTAACACTTACAGCCAGCGGCTCCGAGCCGGGCCAGGAAGTAATATCTCCGCCGATCAGATAACAGTCAAACGGCTCGCAAGCACTGGTCAATCCATTGTAGAGTTCTTTTAACTTTTCGGAGTCGAAACCTTTTGGTAAGGCGACCGAGACGACGGCGCAGACAGGGACGGTGGCCATGGCGGCACAATCGCTGAGGCTGGCGGACATTGCTTTATAGCCTGCCTTTTTCAGAGTCGTTTCTTTAAGGTCGAAATGAACACCATCGCCAAGCATATCGGTTGTGATAAGAACGGAGGTATCATCGGCAAGTAAGACCTGGGCCATGTCATCACCGATGCCGATGGGGAATTTTTCCAGCCCTTTTGCTTTGCTTTGGGCGGCGAACCAGGCAGTTATGTTATCTTCGCCGGCTTTCATTGTTCCTTGAACTGCTCTTTCCAGTATTGGATCTGCCGGAGTACCTGTTCGGGTGATGCTGAGCCTTCGGTAAGATATTGCTTTGTAACATTTTCCGCCGATAGAATTTCATAGACATCGGATTCTATGGCCCCGCAGACAGAGGCCAATTCGCCAAGTTCAAGTTCGCTGAGCTTTTTGCCCTGCTGTTCACATGCCGCGACGAGAGCTCCGACGATGCCGTGGGCCTGCCGGAAGGAAACATTCTTTTTGACAAGGTATTCGGCAAGAGCGGTCGCTTCCAAAAATCCTTTATCAAGGCCGGCCGCGATATGTTTAGTGTTGAAAGTTGTATTGTTTACGACAGCAGCGGTCATATCGAGCGAAGCGCTTACGGTATCGGCAGCGCTGAAGACATGGATCTTGTCCTCCTGCAGGTCGCGGTTGTAGGCCGAGGGCTGAGCTTTTAATATCGTAAGGATAGCCATAAGGGCGCCATAGACCGAGCCGGTCTTGCCGCGAACGAGTTCGAGCACGTCGGGGTTTCGCTTTTGCGGCATCATGCTCGACGATGTGCAGTACTTATCGTCGATCCGTATAAAGTCAAACTCGCTGGTCGAATAGATTATCCAGTCTTCGGCAAGACGTGAAAGATGAGTGGCGATAATCGCACAGTCGAAGATAAACTCGGCGCAGAAATCCCGGTCGCCGGCCGCATCGATGCTGTTCCAGGCGATACCTTCGAAGCCTAATTGCTTTGCGGTGCTCTTTCGGTCCAGGGGCAAGGTCGAGCCTGCAACGGCGCCGCATCCGAGCGGGGAGATATTTAAAAGTTCGCCGCAGTTTTTCAGCCGCTGGAAATCGCGGTTTAGCTGTTCGACGAAACTTAAAAGATACGCACCGATGACGATGGGCTGGGCCCGCTGAAGATGGGTATAGGCGGGCATAATCGCGGTGTTATATTTTTCGGCTAACTTTACAAAGGCCTTTTGCAGCAGAGTTATCTTAGTCTGGAGTATCTCGATCTGGTCGCGCATCCAAAGCCGCATATCGGTAGCGACCTGGTCGTTTCGTGACCGGCCGGTGTGAAGCTTTTTGCCGGCATCGCCGATCTTTTCGATAAGAGCGGACTCGATGGCCATGTGAATATCTTCATGAACCTTGTCGAACTTAAACTCTCCGGCTGCTATCCGGTCCGAGATCTCATACAGGGCTTTTTTTATTTCACCTAACTCTGATTTCGTTATCAGCTTCTTCTCGGCAAGCATCTGCGCATGGGCGATCGAGCCCGCTATGTCATACTTGTAAAGCCGTTTGTCGTAAGAAAGGGACTCTACAAAATCGACAGCAAGATCGTCGCTCTCGCCGGAAAGGCGTTTTTCCCAGCTTTTTTCGGATTTGGCCATTTTATATTCTCCATCAGGATTTTTCAGACTAAGGTTCAACTTTCGCAGAGTTTACATAGAACAAAAGTCTTTCAGGTCAATAATGATACGGCGGGCATAAGAACATGTCAAGGACAGTATCTCAAGCAAAACTGAACCGTCAGTTTTTATTTTTCGCGGCTTTTTGCTCTTCTTTCGGGCGGTGTTTCCATCGGCGGTGCAGCCACCAGTACTGTGTCGGGTCCTTTCGTACGAACTCTTCGATGGCGCTGGTGTATTCTGCGGTGATCCATTCGAGAGGTTTTTCCCTGCCAGCCCATTCTTCGGGCATAATAAGCCGCTGGATCTCGATCTCGAAAAAGAACCGATTCCCAACCCTTCTGCACCCGGCGACACTGATCGGTGTGTTGTATTTCATGGCGATAAGACCGATGCTTTTGTAAGTGCTCGCCTTTCGGCCGAAGAAATCGACGAAGACCCCTTTTCTGCCGGCGTCCTGGTCGGCGATAAAGCCGAGGCAAGCGCCTTCGGCGATCATCTCTTCCATTTTTTCGGTGGCGCCTTTTTTGTCGATGATCCTCTGGCCGGCCTTTTTACGGATACCGTACAGATAGTCACTTATAAATTTGTTGTCCAGGGGACGGGCGATGCTGTAGGTTTTAAAGCCGAACAGCCCCATCAGGTAACCCATTATCTCGAAGTTGCCGTAATGACCGGTGACCATCAGGACGCCCCGGCCGCCCTGGATGATCCACTTTGTCTGTTCGAGATTTATGTAGGTCGAATATTTGTCCCAGTTGTCACGTTTTACGATGCGCGGGGTAAAGAGCATATCGATAACGAGCATGACGATGTGCTGAAAGCTTCGCAGGCCGGTCTCTTCGATCCACTTATCATCTTTGTCCGGAAAACTGGCGCGGAGATTATCAAGGGCGCGAATGCGTCCCCGGTGATAATGCTTCCACATTCCTTTACCAAGAAAGCACGCAAACCGAAGATTGGTCTCGACGCTGAAGCAATACATTATAACAAGTCCCAGCCGAAGCAGCAGATACTGAAAGTAATCAACCACCTGGTTGCGTTTCTTCTTGCCTTTTCCTGCGTTCATATTCAAGTAAAAACCATATTTAGATATTTATCGCACCTTTTGCCCGGACAGGAGGTATTATCCGTAATTAAGGGTTTTTGTCAAGTATTTCGGGCAGGTTTCCTCGTCCATAGGGCCATTTACCCTTGACAGCCCAGGCTGGGGATTTTATAATCATTCGTCATCTGAAATTATTGAAAGGGGCATTTATGGATTTTGAAGAAACTCCGGACGCCGAAACACTATACAGTCCGTTAACGGGTAACGATCCCGCCAAAGCAAAAGGCTTGGCAGCAGATCAAAGGCCGCCGAAAAAACGCTCGGGCTGGAGGATATTCTGGCGGATATTGTTTGTGCTGTCGATCCTGGCCAATGTGTTTTTGCTCCTGATGGTATTGGCGGTCTCGACTCTGTTCATGACCGGACAGAGAGGGCTTTTCATCGAGAATGTCCTGCGTGAAGGATCGTCATTAAACAAGGTCGCGGTTATCCGGCTGGAAGGGATCATAGACGGTCGAGTGAGTGAAGCAATTCGTAAACAGCTCAGGACCGCTCAAAAAGACAAAAGCATAAAGGCACTGATCATCCGAACTATCACACCCGGAGGCGGAGTTGCAGCAAGCGACCGGATACATCACCAGATCCTTAAATTCCGCAAAGAAAGCGGCAAACCGGTAGTGGCCTTTATGCAGACAGTGGCGGCATCGGGCGGGTATTATACCTCGGTAGCGTGCGATAAGATAATAAGCGAGCCGACCGCGATCACCGGTTCGATAGGGGTGATGGCAAATCACCTTGTTTTAAAACAACTCCTCGAAGAGAAACTTGGCATCGCCCCGGTGGTGGTAAAATCCGGCGAGAAAAAAGACTGGCCGAGCATCTTTTCCGAAACCACCGAAGAACAGAAACAGTATCTCAGGGACAAACTTGTCATGCCGGCTTATGACCGGTTCGTCATGCTCGTAACCGACGGCAGAAAAATGCTCAGCGAAGCACAGGTCCGCCGGCTGTCAGACGGCAGTATTTTCAATGCCGCAGAAGCCCTTGAGAAACAATTAATAGACCAGATCGGTTACTTTGACGAGGCGATCGCCCTGGCAGAATCCCTGGCCGATATCGAGAACGCTGAGGTAATAGAGTACGCTCAACCCTTCTCACTGTCATCGATCCTCACTTCGCAGAGCCGCAGCTTATGGAACATCGAGAGAAATTTATTGCAAAGGCTCTCGATACC
>CBDUSK010000010.1:0-14324 GCA_965369915.1 uncultured Phycisphaerae bacterium | reverse complement strand
GACCTTAGGATTGGTGATTTTCTCATAGAAATAATCAACTGCGGTTTTTCCTGTATCTTTCGGGTGCGGTTCGCCATCTTTATAAAGGTGTACTTTGGCGGGTTCGTCCATGACCTCCAGGTCGAACATCAATTGGTTATCATCATAATTATAGATCCACTTGGTATGATCACTCTCATCGATACTCGTACTCGAGTCGTTCTTGTCCCTGAAATACCTTGAGGTTTCCTTCGCCTTGAAATACAGAACCGGCGTTCCGACCCTTACCCTGGTTTCATCGTCAGTTCCCGGATTTATAGTAATCTTTTTCTTGTAGAACACATCGGTAAGGACAGGAGCAGCAGGTTCAGTATCACTGCCAGCCGAATATATCCCGGCAGTGGAGGTGTAAAGTTCGCTTAACTCATAAATATCGGCATTATCAAGTTCGATATAGTGTCCCTTTCGCCGGGCAAGACTTCGTTCGATCTGATCGTCGTCACCATTGGAATAGAGTTTGGGATCGTCATTGGGTGCATACCAGTCGGTCTCGGGGTCGAAACCTTTTTTGTCCCGTCCAAAGAGGGCTTCTGCCAAATGCTGAGCGCCGCAGATATAGCCGGAACTGTCGTTCAGCAGCTTTGAGTCGGGGTATTCGGTATAATCCTTCTGAAAAAGTTCGAGGCCGACTTCCATGGCGTGAAAACGAGATTTTTGCTTGAGACCGTCGGCGGCCTTTTTAAAGGCTCGGATGCCGGGTGTGAGGATGCCAACGAGCAGGGCTATGATGCTGACGACCACGAGCAATTCGATGAGTGTAAATCCCCGCGATCCGGTTTTACGCTGTACATCCGGAACAGAAACCTGAAATATTTTTTTAGTCATTGTAATACTCCTTTAGCCGTAAATTTCACACTATTTATTTTATTACTCAAGTTATCTGCTGGTGATATTATCGCCGGATGTATAGAACTTACCATCCACTCCTGCCGATTCGATCACGGGAAAAGCATTACCGGCCACGTAAGTGTATCTGAGCGATTTTCCCCAGGGGTCGATGAACCTTACCAGGCTGATGAGTTGGTCCCCAAACGTCATCAAAAGTTCTTTGCCATTTTGGTCCTTATTGCTTATCAATGTAGCACTCATCTGATCGATTATCCTGCTGCTGTTTGGGCTTCTGTCGAGAAAGTAAAACATCGCCTCACTTGAGGAATATTCGTCCTGGTGTGTCGCGGGGATACTGCCGGGAACATATCCAATATCCGCCTGAAGTTCCGGCTCACCATAACAGGGATCATTGTCCAGTCCAGAATCAACCGGAAACTCTTCAGGATCGGTCGGAGGTGCCACAAACGGAAACGGTGGAATTTCATCGTCATGATCAGTATAATACAGTTCCAGTGCGGTAACGATGATATCGATCTGTCCATTAGCCAGGCGTTCCTCGGCCTGTGTCCTGACGCCTTTGGCGATCTTCAGCAGCGCCGAGGCAAGGACGATAAGAATGGCGATCACCGTCAGGAGTTCAACCGTTGAAAAGCCGTTTTTTTTTCGGAAAACATTCATCCTGCATCCCGCCTTGTAAATATCTATAACCACCTGTTCACAAGGACTAACAGATCGTCCAGATTTATAAATCCGTTACCGTCAAAATCATAGTCGGGGTTGTAGTTAAGCTCGCCGACCTGGCTATCCCAGGCGCTGGAGAATATCGCAAAGTCGACATAGTTTATGATGCCGTCGTCATCAAGGTCGCCGGTTATATAGAGCCAGTCTAAGGCGACCTCTCGCAGATCGTCTATATTGACGACATCATCGTTATTAATATCACAGTCAGCATTCCATGTGCCTGCGCCCTGCAGGCTTTGCCACGCGGCAGCCTGCAAAGCAAAATCCCGATAATCCACAATACCGTCGCCGTTGATATCGGTACTCTTATCGACAATGGGGGCATAAGAGACATATTCGTCGGCACCGATATCGATGCGATCATTGTAGACTCTGGCCTCACCGTCGATATCGAGTTCGCCGTCTTCGTAAGTGTTGGGGTCAGAAGCGCCGGCATCAACACACAGAGAACCGGCAGACAAATGAAAATCATTCGGATCGCTTAACACAAACTCCGGATCGTCTGCTATATTGCCGGTGCCCGGACTACCGCCCTGGATGCAGGAATAAACGGCGGATAAGTTGCCCTGCATCTGGTCGACAGTATTTCCCCAGACGATGCAGTTGCTTACGGCTGGGCTGTATCCGCCGGCGTTGTCATTTTTGATACCAACACCGGAGTTGTAAACGATGGTATTGTTTCTGAGAATATCGGTATCATCGGGGGAGGTAAAATGTATGCCGTTTCCTGTATTGTCATAGATAAGATTGTTGGTCATGACCATACCCTGTCCCGGTCCGGTTAACCCACCTAAGGTGTTGCGGCGGATTATGGAGTTTGTGACCGTAGACGCGGCGCCGAATTCTAAGCCATACTCTCCGTTGTCGCTTATACTGCAGTTGGATACCTGGATATTGGAAGTGGTATTACCATAAATACCATCATGGCCGTTGTCAAAAATAGTGCAGTCCTCTACAACCGCGTCGCTGTTATTGCAAAAGATGCCTTTTTCGGTGTTATTAAAGATGACACAATTTTTCACGGTCTGGTCGCTACCGGAACAAAACACTCCATGTAAAGCTGCGTATATTGTAAAACCGTCAAGCACGGGAGCATTGCTCAAGGAGTTGGCCCAGACAACAGCAGTATTGTTTCCGCCGCTTAGTTTTTCTCCGCTAAGTTCTGTTTTATTTGTGGAAAAATTGCGGTCATCCAGGTTAAAGTTCGGGTCCTCATCGCCGGCGAAACCGCCGTACACATCCACTCCTTCGACAAGGTTGAAGGAAGCGGGCGAGTCATCCGATTGATAAACGCCGGCCGCTACCCAGATATCATCCGGGCTGACGGCACTGCCAAGAGCTACATCAAGCGCGGTATAGGCATCGTCCCATGATGAACCGTTATCAGCTCCGGAGGCATTATCGTTGACATAGATCACATCCGCAGCAAAAGCGGTACCTGCATTTATGCCCCCGGCAAAAACAACCGTCAGCGACAGGACAAGAATGTTTCGTATTAGAATATACATCCGTCTTCCTTTCAAAAGATCACCTCTTCCCCCTTTTTAACCAAACTCTCTGTAAACTTTTCATCACTATGTTACCAGCGAACCGGGTTATTTTTAAAAACTTACACGCAAAGTCCCGGGAGCACTGCCGATCAAACAAACCATCAGGTGCTCAAACAAGACTTAGCAAGGGCCCCTGAACGGCAATTAATCTTTATCGAAGTTGAAAAGGTCATCCGGAGTACCGTAGTTACCGTCTTTACCCGCAGAGATCAGGATGTAAGAATCCGCCCGGAAAGGCCTTTGGATCTGGGTGATCTGGGTGTTTATGATCATATTGTCAAAGTCCAGATAATCAGTAATGCCGTCCGAGAGCTTATGAGGTATAGCACTATCTTCAGGGAGACCAAGCTCCAGCAGGTTCTGGTTGTCAGGATAATAATAGATGTCATTAGCTATCAGCAAAGGAAGGTCCTGACTGTCCTGCTGGGTGTAGCTCTTGCGGGCCCGGTAATACAGGATAGGCATACCGGTCTTCTTTGCGCCTTCGCGTTTTGCGACATACTCATCGCAGAGGACGAGGCTTTCAATATCAAAGTCCACAAGCGAACTGCCATATACATCATCCATGATATAGGCATTCGCGTTTTCCAGGTCGAGGAACGGGCCTTTGCGAGCCTGGACGTTTTCCTCGGCCGTTTCTGCGAACAAACCTGCACCATTACCCAAGTCAGCAGCGTTAGGATGGTAAACATCGTAAAGTTCAGTAGTTCCCATGCCGCTACCGTCGTCGCGGCGGTTCTGTCCATCAGACCTGAAATCGGAATTAGGATGGAATCCGAGCAGGTCCTGACCGACCATGGCTTCTGCTAACTTGTTGGCGCCGCAATAAGGCGTGTCGTCATCGGGGTGACTTTTGGAGCCATCATATTGGTCGAGATTATCATTGGACTCGGGATATGAGCCGAACTCCGTCTTGAACATCTCCACGCCGACTTCGAGGCTGTGAAACTGTGCTTTCTGCTGGATCTCTTTAGCGAAATCCCTGACGAGAGTAAGTGCCGGGACGAGCAGCGTGATCAAGATGGCAATTACACTCATAACGGTCAGCAGTTCAACAATAGTAAATCCGGATGTTTTCTTAAGAGCTTTTTTGTTTTTTTTCATCAACTAATCCTTTCTAAAACTAACGGTTTTCTTTTCTATTTTTGTTTACCGGGGCCTTTTGGCCCTGAGCCATTTCCGGTAATTTGATATTACAACATAACGGATATCATTTTGACCATGGGCAGGAACATCGCGATGACAATGGTTCCGACCAATACGCCGAGAACGAGGATCATGATCGGTTCGAGAAGCGACATCATTGACGAGACGAGCACGTCGGCCTCTTCGTCAAAGTTGTTCGCAACTTTTTCGAGCATTTTATCCATGTCTCCTGTCTCTTCGCCGACGTCGATCATGTTGACGACGAGGGCGTCGACGGTCTTTGACTGTCTTAAAGGATTTGCAAAGGTATCGCCCTGCCTGATGGCAGCGTGTACCTTGCCTAACATACTTGTGTAAACTTCATTGCCGGCGGTTTCGCGTGTGATGTTAAGTGCCTCGAGGATGGGAACACCGGCGCTGATGAGTGTTCCGAGTGTCCTGGTCCAGCGGGCAACGGAAGTTTTGTATATGATTCTTCCGGCAACGGGCAGTTTCAGGTTGATGGTGTCGAGAGCGTATCTTCCGGCACGGAACCGCCTTATAAGCTTTAAGATCGCAATAAAAGCAAAAGGTGATATAATCAGGACCATCCAGCCGCCCCCTATCAACCACTTGCTGATATCCATCAGGGTCTGGGTAAGCCCGGGCAGACTGGCTTCGCCGTCACTCATGTCCATAAGCACTGTAGAAAAGGTCGGAATAATGAATATCATAAGTCCAAGGACGATAAGCAAAGCCGCCGACATAACCACAAGCGGGTATACCATCGCACCTTTGACTTTTGATTTAAGGCGCTGAGCTTTTTCCATAAAGTCGGCCAGCCTGGAAAGGATAATATCAAGTACCCCGCCGACTTCACCGGCGGCGATCATATTTACAAACAGGCGGTTGAAACATCTCGGATATCTGCTCATGGCCTCTGAAAGTGAGGCGCCTCCTTCGATATCATCGGCCACATATCCGATGATCCTTTTTAAGGTACCGCCTTTCTGCTGCTGTTCGAGAATGCGAAGTGAACGTAAAATCGCAAGTCCTGCATCCTGTAGCGTGGAAAGCTGCCGGGCGAAGTTGCAAATACTCTTTACATTTACCTTGCCGCCTGCCCCGCGTCTTTTCTTTGTTCTTGCGGCGGTCTTGGCCTTGACCTTCTTACCCGCGCCTTTTGCACGGACCTTGGTCGGAAAGAAGCCCTTGTTGCGTATTTTGCTTATTGCTTCTTTACTGCTTAAGGCCTCTATCTCAGCTTTTATCTCATTGCCCTTTTCATCCAGAGCTTCATACTGAAAAACAGGCATCTAAATCACCTCCCGTCAATTTAAACAATTTTTCCAACTAAAAGTGATCTTTCTCATAACGAATTTCATTATTCCTCTGTGGCAATGGTTTCTCTAAGGATTTCGTCTATTGTCGTTATGCCTTCATAAACGATCTCCAGGCCGTTTTCGCGAAGCAGTTTCATACCGTTTTTTCGAGCGGCGTCACGCAATACCCCGGTCGAGGCCCGGTTCATAACCAATTCCCGTATCTCGTCATTAAACACCATGACCTCGAAAATAGCGACCCGCCCTCGGTAACCCGTCTTATTACATTTGCTGCAGCCCTTGCCATAGTGGAATTTTTTTCCGACAACATCATCAACAGTTAAGCCCAGTTCCATAAGTGCATCCTCGGTGGGTTCATATTCGGTCTTGCAGTTGTTACAAATCCTCCTTACGAGGCGTTGAGCGATAATTGCTTCAAGCGTGGCAGTGATAAGGAAGGTCTCAAGTCCCAAGTCCACAAGCCTTGCAATAGTGCTCGGAGCGTCATTTGTATGAACCGTAGTAAAAACAAGGTGCCCGGTTAGTGAGGCCTGGATAGAGATCTCAGCGGTTTCAAGGTCACGGATTTCACCGACCATGACTATGTCGGGGTCCTGACGCAAAATAGAGCGAAGACTTTTTGCGAAGCTAAGCCCGATATCAGAGTTCATTTGACATTGTATAAGCCCGTCAATATCGTATTCGACCGGGTCTTCAGTTGTAATGATCTTTGTTTCGACGGTATTGAGTTCTTTCAGGGCCGAGTACAGGGTGGTGGTTTTGCCGCAACCGGTGGGGCCGGTTACGATCAAAATACCGTTTGGTTTTTTTATCAACTGCTCAAATTTTTCTAAATCGTTCTTTCGTAAGCCGAGCATACCAAGTTTCAGTTCGACCTGGCTCCTGTCGAGAATACGAAGCACAACACTTTCACCGAACATCGTCGGAAGTACACTTACTCGAAGGTCGATGGGTTTTCCTCCTACAACCAGGGGGATTCTTCCATCCTGTGGAAGACGCCTTTCTGCAATATCCAGGTTAGCCATAACCTTTATACGGGAACTTACAGCCACGGCAACATGCTTCGGCGGCGGCACCATGTCATAAAGCACACCATCAATTCGGTATCGCATCTTGAACTCATTTTCGAAAGGTTCAAAATGGATATCAGAAGCCTTATCACGAATCGCCTGGAGCAGAACGAGGTTCAGCAGCTTTTTTATCGGGTTAGATTCGGCCAGCTCTTTAAGCTCTTCAAGATCGATACTGGCATCACGTCCCTGAAATTCCTTGAGTTCTCCGTCACTTTCAATCTCACCGATCAATTCGTTTATGCTCTCATCTTCTTCGGGGTAGTATTGATCCAGAGCAGCCTTGAGCATGTCCGGTTCAGTTACCTTTGCCCGGACTTCATAACCAGTCAATGTCCTCAGGTCATCAGTAGCCCTGAAATTATCCGGACTTTCAACGGCAACGATGAGTTCCTTCCTGGATTTTTCAAATGCGATGGGAATAATTTTATAAGTCTTTGCCATCTGAGCAGAGACCTGCTCGATAATTTCTGAAGGGATGGACATTACAGACAAGTCAACATATTCCATGCCCCTCTGACCAGCCAGGGCAATGCGGAGCTGCTCACGTGTTATGAGCTCAAGGTCAAGAAAGACCTGTCCAAGTTTGATATTTCCGCCTCTTTTTTTCTGGACATTAAGACATTGATGTACCTTATCGCGGGTCAATAAACCCATCTTAATAAGGATACGCCCCAGGGTTCTTCCCTTTAATTGCTGTACTGGAGGAAACTTTTCCATATCTAATGCCCCCTCCTGAAATTGTGATTTTCAAAACACGACCTCATCGTCCAATTCCTTCCACAGTTTATTATACGCAGAAAACCGGCGTAAGGCAAGTAAAATCCTTACTGGACACTTAGTATTTAGGACAGATTAACCTATCTAAATTATCAACAAAGCAATCATGCTTGATTTCTTAAAAATATTCATAATTATGCCAAAAACCAGATTGGACACTTAGCCAATAGGACTTTTCTTTTTGTATTCTCAATCCCGATTTTATAAGAAATATCGCAAACTTTATCTGACGATTTGAAATCCAACAACAGTATCCTATCTCACAGTTAACCCGTTTGATCGAACGGTTTATGCCCGATAAAATCTTGCAAAACGGTCTTTTTTTGTTGCAGATTCAACCAGTTAAATGCTTTTTCATAAAAAGGCAATTTGATCAGGTGCGTAAAATAGGTCCAATATCCCCTAATTTTTTATGTTTGCCTTCCTCTTTTTTCAGTTTTTCTTCGGCTTTTTCTTTCATGGAACCCGGATTACGAGCTTTTTCCAACATCTCCTCCAAATCGATTTTACCTTCATCATAGAGCACCCACAGATGGTCATCCAGAAGCTGCATACCGACACCTTTGCCAATTTGGATGGCTGACTCAATTCTGTAAACCTTATTCTCTCTCATAAGGTTTGAAATTGCAGGTGTAACAACCATAAATTCATAAGCGGCGACTCTGCCTTTTCCGCTTTTAAGAGGACAGAGCGTCTGGCTTAGAACAGCAAGTAAATTAGTACTAAGCTGTACCCGAATCTGCTCCTGCTGACTTACAGGAAAGGCGTCGATAATTCTATTAATTGTTCCCTGGCAGCCGGTAGTGTGCAAGGTGCTGAACACCAGATGCCCGGTCTCAGCGGCACTGATGGCAGCTTCCATGGTCTCAAGGTCTCTCAACTCCCCAACAAGTATTACGTCAGGGTCCATTCTCAATGACCGTTTCAGGGCTTCGGCAAAGGTAGGCACATCCAGCCCGACTTCACGCTGATTAATAATCGATTTTTTATGCTCATGATAATACTCGATCGGTTCTTCAACAGTTATGATATGTCTGTCGAGATTTTCGTTAATATAATTAATCATGCTTGCCAGGGTAGTTGTTTTTCCGCTTCCAGTCGGTCCAGTAACAAGGAACAAACCTCTCGGCCGACGACACAAAGCAGCACAAACTTTAGGCAATCCGATTTCCTCAAAGGTGAATATAGTCGAGGGAATCAGTCGGAGTACCATAGTAATATGACTTCTCTGACGGAAAATTGAGGTTCTGAATCGCCCGCCGTCGCCAAATGCAAAGCCAAAGTCCGCCCCCCCTCTTTCCTGAAGTTCCTGTTGATTTTTTTCCGGTGTAATGCTTTTCATAAGCGCCGAAGTATCTTCCGGCCCGAGGACTTTGGTATCGAGAGAACGCAGCCTGCCGTGGATACGAAGAACCGGTGGACGTCCAACAGTCAAGTGCAGGTCAGAGCCGCCCATTTTAATGCAGGCTTCCAACAATCTATCAATATGAAGTGATCCCATTTTCCAATCCCATCATAATAAACCCATCTGTTTTTATTTTCATTTCGGCCTGGGGAGTATTATTCTTTTTCATCAATATCCACAACGAGCCCCTCGGCCTGAGTAATCCTTGCGACTTCATCCGGGGTGGTAATACCTCTAAAGACCTTCCTCTTACCATCCTCAAGCAATGTTTTCATGCCGCTGGCACGGGCAGCTTTTCTGATCTCGCTTGCCGGTGCCCTTGAAAACGCCAGTTCCCGGATCTGGTTGTTCAATTCCATCATTTCAAAGATCGCTAATCGGCCCTTAAAACCAGTACCCTGACATCTGCTGCAACCATCGCCTTTATAAATAGGCTTATTCTTCAGATCCTGAGGTTTGATATTCAGAAGTCTGAGGAAATGCGGATCCGGGTATTTATCAATAGTCTTGCATCCTGAACATATTACTCTTACAAGTCGCTGAGCCATGATCGCCTGAATAGAACTTGCAACGAGAAATGGCTTGACGCCCATATCAATAAGCCTGGTTATGGCACTTGGAGCGTCATTAGTATGAAGTGTGCTAAACACAAGGTGCCCTGTAAGAGCCGCCTGGATAGCGATATCGGCCACAACACCATCCCGGATTTCACCAATAAGGATGATATTAGGCGCCTGACGCAGCATTGATCGGAGAATCTTGTCAAAAGTAAGGTCGATTTCGTTTCTGACCTGACACTGATTGATCCCTACAACATTGTATTCTACGGGGTCTTCGGCGGTGATGATTTTCTTATCCGGCCTGTTCAGTTCTTTTAATGCAGAATACAGGGTCGTAGTTTTACCGCTACCTGTAGGTCCTGTTACAAGGAAGATACCGGTAGGTCTTTTGATAATCTCCTGGAAGACAGCATAATCATCGTCTTCAAAACCGAGCGCTTGAATACCTATGTTAACGGATTCGGGTCTTAAGATACGCAGCACGGTGCTTTCACCGTGATATCCCGGCAGACAGGAGACACGAAAATCGATGTCCGAACCATCGATGGTTCTCTTGATCCTGCCGTCCTGAGGGAGACGTCTCTCGGCGATATCCATGCCTGAAAGTATCTTTGTACGAGCAATAACCGGAGCCTGCATGTTCTTGGGAATATTGTCCCTCTCGACACAGACACCGTCAATTCGGTATCTTACCCGCACGCGGTCGATCATCGGTTCGATATGTATATCACTTGCGTCCAGCTTGCAGGCTTCATCAATGATCAGATTTACGAGCCTGATGATAGGTCCATCATCTTCTTCGCCTGCAGCAGCAGCCGAACGGATCGCACCTTCAACAGCAAGTCCCTGTTCGGCAAGTTCGGCGGCGGTGGCGTCAATACTGGCCCTGTATCCACCCTCATCATCTCCAAATGAAGCACTTCCGGATTCGGTTCCCTCGGCGGCCTGTTCTTCTGTGCCGCCATTTAGATTATTAATATATTCAGTTACTTTATCCGGATTTGCATAGTAGCATTCCAGGTCGGCATTAAAGCGAAAACGCAGCATATCGAGTGTTTCAAAATCGTTGGGATCGGTGACAATAATTTTCATCCTGCCGTTATTCATTTCCAAGGGCAAAACGGAGTGTTTTTTTATCAGGTCAAACGGAATGAGCTTAACTGCATCTTCCGGGATTTCCTGACCATCAAGGTTGAAGTATTTCAATCCGAACTGTTTTGCAAGGACCTGATCGATAATCTTCTGGTTGGTCAGTCCCATATCCACACAAGTTTCACCAAGGCGTTTATTATCGGCCTTTGCTTTTTTCAACGCCTTGACCAGATTTTCCTTACTGACCAATTGCTTTCGGTAGAGAATCTCACCTAATTTTCTGTGTTTTTTCGCCATATCATCCTTTAAACCATTTAAAGTGGAGCCCCGATTGGAACTTATATTGTACCAAATTTCAAAGGATTTGTCAAGCTTCCAGCTCCAGTCTGAGCATATTCAAGGCGTTAAGTGCCGCTAATCGTCGAACACTGTTTCTTGAAACCGAAAAGACAAATCTTTCGAATCGCTGCCGCCGGGGAGATTCCACAGTAATATATACTAATCCCAGGGGCTTTTGTTCGGTTTCACCGGAAGGTCCGGCTATTCCAGTTACGGCAATAGCAAAGTCTGTATCGGCCCTTTCGCGAGCAGCGGTTGCCATAGCACGGGCAACCTGTTCACTGACAGCACCGTATCGTTCGATCAATTTTCTGTCAACTCCAAGCTGAATGATTTTTGCCTCATTGGCGTAAGTAACCCATCCACAGGTTAGATACTCGCTGGCCCCCGGTATATCGGTGATCAACTTTGCGATAAGTCCACCGGTGCAGGATTCAGCGAGACTAAGAGTTTTTTTGCGGCGGGCAAGCTCGCTGCCGACGATCTGGGCAAGGGTCTGCCCGTCCCGGCCATATACCAGATCGCCGAGAAGATCGGAAATTTTTTCGGCATCTTCTTCGATCATTTTTTCGGCATCCTGTTGGCTTTTAGCAGCAGCGACGATGTGCAGGGTGATAATACCATCGCTGACCGTGCAGTTGATGAGCGGATTTCTTTGGCGTTTCATCAAGCTGTCAAGTTTTTGTGCTATGACAGATTCTCCCGTACCGAAACAGTGAATCTTACCGATGATAACCACCTGACCGGCAGCGAGTACTCCGAGACGATCGGCAACGGATTCGCGGAACATCGGTTTCATTTCGGCCGGCGGACCGGGCAGGGCAACGATGAGTTTGTCCTGGTATTGGGCCTTTATGCCGGGTGCGGTTCCAAAACGATTTTTAAGTGCCTCGGTTCCGGCAGGAAGATAAGCCTGGGTCTTGTTTGTTTCGGTCATCTTGATATTACGTTTATTGAAAAAGTCAGCGATCTGCCTAAGCAAATCATCTTTAAATTGCAGTTCAATGCCCATAAAATAGGCCAGTCCCTGTCGGGTCAGGTCGTCCGCGGTCGGTCCCAATCCGCCTGTAATAATAACAATATCCGCATGACTGACAGCCTGGGTTATCGCATCAGCGATCATCTCTACATCGTCACCAACCGTATAACCGCAGACAACAGGTATGCCCATAGACAAAAGCTGAGCGCCCAAATAAGCTTTGTTGGTGTCGAGACCCTGCCCTGCCAGGAGTTCATTGCCAACGCTTATAATACTCGCCTTTTTCAATTCTGCCTCATATCAGACGTTGAATCTGAAGTTTATAATGTCGCCATCATGAACGATGTAGGTTTTTCCTTCGAGTTTTACTTTTCCGGCGGCTTTGCATTCTTTTTCGCTGCCGAGTTCTCTTAAGTCGGTGTATTTTATGGTCTCGGCCCGGATGAATCCACGTTTTATATCGGTATGTACTTTTCCGGCGGCGTCCAGGGCACAAGTTCCATTTTGAACCGGCCAGGCTCGTACTTCATCCTTGCCGATGGTCAGAAAGCTGATAAGCCCGAGGGTGCTATAACAAGTTCGGACGAATTTTTTCGCAGCCGGTTCGATTATACCCAGATCGGCCATGAATTCCGCTCTACTTGCCGGATCCAGTTGGGCAAGTTCGTTTTCCAGGGTCGCACAAAGTGTGATCACTTCGACGTCCTGGTCTATCCGGCCGGAAAAGTCGAATTTCTTGTCCAGGTCAGCTTCGCCAACGTTTACAACCACCATTACGGGCTTAAGTGTCAAAAATCCCAGGGACTTAATAAGCTCAAGATCATTGTCATTTTTGATCGCGCTGCTTATCGGTTTTTCAGCTTCCAATGCTTCCTGGAGTTTAAGCTGGAGCGCAAGTTCAGCCTTGTCTTTTGCCTGGGTTTTAGTTGGTTTGTTGATTTGTTTTCCAAGCCGTTCTATTCGAGTGGTTACCAACTCAAGGTCTGCAAGCAGAAACTCTGTCTTCAGTTCCACAAGGTCTTTAACAGGGTCGGTTTTTCCGCCAAAGGCTTTTACGACTATCACAAACATATCGACGGTTCGGATATGGCTAAAGAGACGCCGGGCTGCTGCGCGGGTATGGGCATCTTTAAAAGAAAGTCCCGGCAGATCGAGACAGTCGACAGTGGCATGGACGGTTTTTTTAGGCTTGTGAAGTTCGCCGAGCCAGTCGAGGCGTTCATCCGGTACTATAACGATAACTTCTTCAATATTTACTGAGCCGACCGGAGGCACTTCCTTGCCGCTGATCGCAGAGATAAGCGTGCTCTTTCCTGACTGCATCAAGCCTATTAATGCGACTTTCATTACTTAGTTCCTTGTTCGTAAACACTGTTGCCTTTCGCATCGTAAGCCACTATCGCAGGAAAATCCACGACTTCAAGCTTTCTTATTGCCTCGGTTCCAAGTTCCTGGTAAGCAACAACCTCGGCCGAGATAATATGTTTACTAAGAAGTGCGCCGGCCCCGCCAATTGCAGCAAAGTGAACCGCACCATATTGCTTAAGTGCATCCCGGACCTGGTCATTGCGATAACCTTTGCCGATCGTGCCCTTGAGTCCTTTGGCGATCAGTTTCGGACTGAAAGCGTCCATCCGAGATGATGTCGTAGGTCCTGCCGCCCCGATGACATTGCCGGGAGATGCAGGTGTAGGCCCGACAAAATATATGATCTGGCCCTGAAGCTCGAACGGAAGTTTTTGACCTGCATCCAGAGACGCACACAATCTCTTATGCGCCTGGTCACGGGCAGTAAATACAAAGCCGCTTATGTCGACTTCGTCGCCCGCCCGAAGTGATTTTACCAATTCCTCGGTCAATGGGGTTTTCAGCTTTATCGCTTTTGCCATATCCGGATCCTCTCAACGAATTGGGTATTTTAACAATTCATCCGGACAATTGCGACTTAAAATTAAAATCTGACTTAAACCTTCCAGAATTTTGCGACTTCCTTCAGTGAATCCATAACCGCCGCGCCGCATGTAAGAAGTCTTCGGCGTGATTGATGGCCGCTGGGGATCAGAACGCAATCACAGTCGATCTGGCTTGCTACCTCAAAATCATGTATCGTATCTCCGACCATAAGCACCAGTTCAGGGTCAACATCAAGTTGGCGTATCAACAGTCTTCCGTGGGCGACTTTGCAATTCGCATAATAGTCATTCAGCCCGAAAAGCGTTTTAAAGAAATTTCGGATACCGAAAAATTCGACGATTTTCTCGAGCATGTCCTGCTGATAGGCCGAAAGTATAGACTGAGTAAGTCCGGCATCGAGGCAGGTTTGCAGTACGCAGAGAGCGTCTGTGCGCAATTGGCATTCAAAACGCCTTTCGTTGTATTCTTCAATAAATTCTTTCGCTACTTCATCGAAAGGGACCTGTGAAAAATCAAATCCTAACTTTTCATAGTAATCCTTTACGGGAAAACCGAA
>CBDUSK010000009.1:0-14682 GCA_965369915.1 uncultured Phycisphaerae bacterium | reverse complement strand
GAGAAGAAAGGACGATAGTTTGTGAATGATAAAGTTGGACAATTAAGGGGTACGAAATGACTAAAGAGATAATATCAGTGACGGTGAAAGCGTGTAAGGTCGATGTTCTTACGGCGAAGACGGACCTGCTGGCGGTGGGTGTTTTTTCGGACGGCGGAAAGCCGACCAAGTTGTGCGCGGCAATAGACGAGAAGCTGGAAGGAGCGATCGGGAAAGTTCGCGAGTTGGGCGATCTTAAGGGGAAGGTCAAGAGCAGTACAGTTTTGTACAGCTACGGCAAATTGGGTGCTGAGCGAGTTTTGCTGGTTGGGCTTGGCGAAAAGAAAAAGGTAACGGCGGATATAATCCGCAAGGCGGCGGGGTTGGCGGCGAGCAAGGCGGTATCTCTTAAAGCGGGAACGGCAGTGTTGTGCCTGCACCAGGATATCGGAAGGAAGATCGATCCGGCGAGACTCGGTCAGGCGATCACGGAGGGAGTATATTACGGGAGCTATCGTTACGATGAGTTCGTTACGGAGGATGAAGACGGCAGGTTGAAAAGTCTTGAAGTTCGGATCGCGGATACGGAGGCGAAAAGAGTTGCGTGGCTCGGCAGGGGGGTTTCTGTCGGGAGTATTATCGGTAAGGCCCAGGCGTTCGGGAGGACGGTCGCGAATCGGCCGGGGAATGTTATTAACCCTGCGGCGATCGCTGATATTGCCATGAAGACGGCGAGGAAGACGGCGAACCTTAGCTGTACGGTGATGGACGAAAAGCAGCTTAAGGCGAAGAAGATGGGCGGGATACTCGCGGTGGGCGGGGGGTCGGCGAGTAAGCCGAGGCTTATCGTTTTGAAATATTCGCCGGCGGGGAAGAAGAAGGCTAAAGCGACGATTGGCCTGGTGGGAAAGGCGGTTACGTTCGATTCGGGCGGGATAAGTATAAAGCCTTCGAGCGGTATGGATGAAATGAAACTGGATAAATCAGGAGGTATAGCGGTGCTTGCGGCGATGCAGGCTATCGCAGAGCTTAAGCCTGCGGTTTGTGTTTACGGGATAATTCCTGCGGCGGAGAACCTGCCGAGCGGGACGAGCTATCGGCCGGGGGACATCATCACGACTTATAGCGGTAAGACGGTGGAGGTGCAGAACACGGATGCGGAAGGCAGAATGATACTCTGTGACGGATTGGCTTATGCGGTGGAGCAGAAATGCGAGACGATAGTGGATATCGCGACGTTAACGGGTTCGTGCAAGGTTGCGCTTGGTCAGCACAAGGCGGCACTGATGGGTAACGATGCCGGACTGATCAAGCAGCTCCAGGCGGCAGCAGCGGAAAGCGGTGAGAAGGTGTGGCACATGCCGAGCGGTGAGGAATACTTAAAAGAGATGAAGAGCAAAATAGCGGATTTGAAGAATACCGGCAGCAGGTGGGGCGGAGCGTGTACGGGGGCGGCATTTCTGGGTCAGTTTGTCGGTGAGGCGAAATGGGCGCATGTCGATATGGCGAGTGTGGATATCTTTACGGCCGGTAAAGGTGCGGGGGGTATCGGCGCGACGGGATTCGGGGTAAGGCTGCTCGCGAGGTTTGTGGTTAATGCCGCGAAGAAAAAATAAATATAACATTAACGCAGGAAAGAGTATGTCATGAGTGCAGAAAATAAACAGGTGGATATTGCCCGGATCGAAAAAGCGGTTGGTGAAATACTGCTTGCGGTTGGAGAGGACCCGAAGCGTGAGGGGCTGGGAGGGACGCCGAAGCGTGTTGCGAATATGTATGCCGAACTGCTGGCGGGTATGCATGAGGACCCGCAAGAACATGTAACAAGTGTTTTTCATGAGAGCTATGACGAGATAGTTCTTCTGAGGGACGTTCCGTTTTACAGCGTTTGTGAACATCACATGATGCCTTTTATCGGCAAGATACATATAGCTTATCTTCCTGACGGGAAGGTACTTGGGGTGAGCAAGCTTGCGCGGATAGTCGATTGTTTTGCGCGTCGTCTGCAGGTCCAGGAGCGTTTGACGAGCCAGGTGGCGGATTTTCTGATGGACAACTTAAAGCCGAAGGGGGCAGCGGTGGTGATCGAAGCATCACACAGCTGTATGACGATCCGCGGTATTAAAAAGCCGGGCTCTGTGATGGTGACCTCGGCTCTTCGCGGGATATTTATCCGCGACCCGAGAAGCCGAAGCGAAGTTTTGGGCCTGATGCATGTTGACAGGAAATAATCTTTTGAACCGTTTGAATGGGAGATGTCAGTTAGAGGATTTGGAAAAGGGATATTTGTGAATCGACGTGAGTTTTTAAAGCTCAGTATTTTTGGTGGTCTGGCAGGTTTGGCGGGCGGCTGTATGAGCAGCAGGATGGGAGTTCGTCAAAGGAAAAAGCCTAATATTGTGATCGTCTTTCTTGATGATTCCGGCTGGTCCGATTTTGAGCCGTTCGGCAGAGGTGGCTATAAAACGCCTAACGTCAAACAGTTGGCTGACGAGGGGTGCAGGTTCGATAACTTTTATGTTCCGCAAGCGATATGTTCGGCTTCGAGGGCGGCGCTGCTTAGCGGCTGCTTTCCCGGCAGAACGAAAGTCTTCGGGGCTCACGGGCCGAAGGGTGCAGGGCTTGACCCGAAGTATGCGATAATGCCGGAGGTGTTCGGAGCAAACGGTTATAAAACAGCGATCTTCGGCAAGTGGCATATTGGCGATCAAGAGGGCAGAAGGCCATGGGACAGGGGATTCGACGAGTCTTGCGGATTGCTTTACTCGAATGATATGTGGGAGTTCCATCCGGAAAACCCAGAGCGTTGGGGAAAGTATCCTCTGCAATATTTTGAGAACGGCAAGATAAAGGTTGCGCGAATGACAGCAGAACATCAGCCGATGCTGACGAGCTGGTACACGGAGAGAGCAGTTGATTTTATCAAGCGTAATAAAGATAATCCCTTCTTTTTGTATGTTCCGCATTCAATGCCTCATGTGCCTCTGTTCGTCAGCAAAAAGTTCGAGGGTAAATCGGGCGAGGGACTTTACGGGGACGTAATGACGGAGATCGACTGGTCTGTCGGGCAGATCACGAAGGCTCTTAAGGACAGCGGCGTTGAAGATGAGACGATCGTTATCTTTACGAGTGACAACGGACCATGGATCTCGTATGGAAATCACTCTGGTAAGACGCCATACCGCGAGGCCAAGGGCACGAGTTTTGACGGCGGCGTCAGAAGCGCGTGTATTATTAAGTATCCCGGTAAGATACCTGCAAACTCGACGAGCGATCGGATGTTCTGCACGGTTGATCTTTTGCCGACACTGGCAGGTTTATCAGGTGCCGCAAAGCCTAAAAATACTATCGACGGGAAAGATGTATGGAGGCTTATTGCAGGCAAGGAGGGTACGAGGAATCCGCACAAATATTATCCATTCTCCAATGGCAGTCAGTTTCAGGGTGTAATCAGCGGCGACGGCAGGTGGAAACTTCATATTCCTCACAGCTATCGCACACTGGTAAAAGCCGGTAACGACGGTGAGGCGGGCAAGTACAAACAGGAAAAAATCGGGCTATCACTTTTCGATATGAAAAACGACCCTTATGAAACTAAAGATGTTAAGGATGAATATCCAAAGGTTTCCAAGCGGCTTAAAGCCTACGCGGACAAACACAAAAAGAAATTCTATGGTAAAAAGAGAAAGAAATGAACAGATCAAAGTTAACAAGGCGAAGTTTTGGGCCTGATGCATGTTGACAGGAAATAAGCTTTTGAACCGTTTAAATGGGAAATCCCAGATAAAACATCTAATGATACATCTAATTTTAATAACCGCCTTGTTCATGGTTTCGAGCTGCAGCGTGACACCAAAGGATGAACTGTTCAACAAATTCGAGAATCCGCCGGCTGAAGCCAAACCCTTTGTACGATGGTGGTGGGGTGAAAACTCAGTCGCCGAAAATGAGATCCTACGCGAGATCGAGGTCATGGACCAAGCCGGTATCGGAGGCCATGAGATCAATCCCATCGCACTGCCGGTCAAGACAAAACTTTCCTCCCCGTCACTGCAGTGGCTAAGTCCCGAGTTCAACCGGATGGTCAAAGTCGCGGTAGATGCGACGAAAGAACGCGGCATGATCGCTGACCTGATCGTCGGATCCGGCTGGCCGTTCGGCGCCGAATTCCTGAAACCCGGCGATATGACAAAACGATTCTATATGAACAGTATTCCGGTACAGGGCCCGGCTACGTTTACCAGGTCAATCGAAGAACTCAGCGTCCCGCTCAAGCACAAACGCGCATACAAAGGCACACTCAAACCCGAATGTCAATTCATCCATGTGGCTCCGGCGGACATCAGCGATATATCACAGTCGATCGATATCACCGGCCGGATCACGGACGGGATACTAACGGTTAAAGTGCCACCGGGAAAACACATCGTCCATATCGGTCTGGTTCAGGAAGGATTCAGCCAGGTTCATAACGGTTCGCCCGGAGCAATGGGACCGGTGCTTGACCACTATAAAGCCAAATCTCTTGAGACCTTTCTCAATAAGATGTCCGGCGAACTTGGCCCTGCCCTCGGCGGTAAGATGGGCCCTGCGGTCCGCGCTATTTTCTGCGACAGCATCGAGCTATCAGCCGCCAATTGGACAACAGATATGTCGGCAGTCTTTAAGACCCAGCACGGTTATGACCTTTTGCCATATCTACCCTACGTGGTCGATGTCACGAAGCCGATCACTGGTGGTGATCCATGGAGCGACCGCCTGAAACGTGTTCGCTATGATTACTGCAAGACACTGGTGGATATGTTCCACAAGCGATTCATTGAAGTCTATCACAAGTGGTGTAATGACAATGGCTGCCTGAGCCGCTATCAAGCCTACGGCACCCCCTGGCTGATGGGGATGCTCGATGGGTACCTGATACCCGATATCCCGGAAACCAACAACTGGCTCTTTTCCGACCCGGATCGACACGGTTTCCTGGTCTGGAGCAAGTACTGTTCTTCAGCGGGCCATATCAAGGGTCGCCGCATTATCAGCAGCGAAGCGATGACCAACACGCGCGGCGTCTTTCAGGCAACACTTGACCAGATCAAAGCCGCTGACGACATGAACTTTATCATGGGCATCAACCACTCAGTGCTGCACGGATTTACCTATTCACCTCTTGAAGAAGGACCTTATGCACGCGTGCGGTATGGTGCGTATTTCAGCGATCAAAATACATGGTGGCCCTACTTCAAAAAATGGGCCGATTATAATGCGCGTCTGTCTGCGGTTTTTCAGAACAGCAAGCCAATCGTCAACATCGCTATACTTGGACCCCGGGCCGATCTCTGGAGCGAGGTAGGACTGGAACGCAAACCGTTCCATAACACCCCATGGTATCTTCCGCAACTTTGGAAAGTTTTTTCACAGTGCGGAAGCAGCTCCGATCATGTCTCAGAGCCCATCATTCAAAATGCCTCGCCCAAAGCCGGTAAGCTGCGGTGCGGTGATATGACCTACGACGCTCTTATTATTGCTGGCGCCGAAAGCTTAGAGCCGAAGACAGCCGAGATGCTGCTTACACTGGCAAAAGCCGGTGTCAAAATTGTATTCATTGACAAAACACCGACTCGCGGTCCCTCTCTTAATGACCTGGGCATAGGCGATCGCAAGGTAAAGCAAAACATAAAAAGCGTCTTAACCCACAGTAATGTATACCAGATTTCAGCACCCGACAGCGAGAAGCCATGGGAGAAAAATCTGCTCACCTGGGCTGACAAGTTTCTGAATAAGATCGAGATCAAACGTGACATCACACTTGATACTCTGGATAGCAGTTTCTATCAAATACGAATGCGCGACGGCGTCCGTGATATCTTTTTCCTGGCAAACACCGATAGCGTCAAGACGCTTTCATTGGATGCTGCATTCAATACCAAAGGCAAAACTGCCTGGCACTGGGACCCGGAAACAGCAAAACGGACCGTATTCGCTTCTCCGGTATCTGGCCCGATACCTGTCACATTACCGCCGCACGGGTCACTGCTGCTGGTCTTTGAACCGGGCAATGGAGGTAAAGCGTCGCCGCCAAAGAAAGAACTCGCCGCAGGGACCGCCTTAACCGGAACGTGGGATTGTCAGTTCATGCCGGCTCAGGGCACTGCGTTCGGCGATTCGACATTTGAGCTGACCGATCTGGGCAAGTCAAAAAAGAAGAAGCTTAACACCTTCGCCGGAGTGATAACATATAAAAAGAACATCCGTATTGACGATGCTGCCACTGCCGGCACATTGGACCTTGGCACAGTTGACGGAGTATCCGAAGTCACTCTAAACGGCAAACCCGTAGGCGTCCGCTGGTATGGCCAGCACCTCTACGACATCAGCGATTCAGTTAAACCCGGCAAAAATGAGCTTGTCATCAAAGTGACCACTGTCCTGCATAACCATATTCGGACACTGGACAAAACGACCTGTGCCGGTTTCTGGGCCAATCGCAACAAAAAAGCAGTCTCAGCCGGTTTGATAGGCCCGGTGAAAATTCGATGAGAGTGAAAATTTATGAATAATTCAGAAAGGTAAACGCATGCGTTTTACACGCAGAGATTTTTTAAAATTATTGATGCAGTACGGAGAAGATTATTTTTTGAACCGTTTAAATGGGAAATCTCAGTTTAAATAGACGAGGGTAATATGAGAATCTCGATTTTATTAGCGGTCTCGGTAGTTTTGCTCGGCGGCTGTCAGTTTCAGCAGACACAGGAATCGACTTTGGCAGAGATGACAATTGCTGAAGAAGTCATATTGCGTCGGGAGCATGCGCAAAGCCCTGAAGAAGCGCGGGCGGAACTTAAGCAATTCAAGAAGTCATATTCTGATCTGGCTGGATGGGAAAAACGCAAGAAGACCATCCGCCAGGGAATTCTACATGGCGCAGGACTGTCGAGACTACCCAAGAAAACACCTCTGAATCCGAAGTTCTCAAACAAGCGAACCTACGATGGTTATTTCATCGAAAGCGTCGCCTTTGAGAGCTCGCCCGGTTTTTATGTCACAGGGACACTGTACCGTCCAACCGAATACACGGGCAGCCTAGCCGGTATTTTATGCCCGCATGGGCACGGCGGCAGGTTCAGGGGCAGCAAACAAAGACGCTGCGGGGTACTTGCGCGTATGGGAGCGGCAGTCTTTCTGTACGACATGGTTGGTTATGGTGACTGGAAGGAGCAAGGATGGTCGCACAAGAAGACGCCGGAAGTGCTTAGGCTGCAGACATGGAACAGTATGCGGGCAGTGGATTTCATCTTGTCATTACCGGATGTAGATGCCAAGAGGATCGGCATGACCGGCTGCTCCGGAGGGGGAACACAGACATTCCTCCTGGCTGCTGTTGACGATCGAATAGCAGTTAGTGTCCCGGTCTGCCAGGTTTCTGCCCATTTCTTCGGAGGGTGTGTTTGCGAGAGCGCCATGCCGATTCACCATGGCCCGAAACATAAAACCAACAATGCCGAGATCGCAGCACTTGCCGCACCTCGTCCTCAATTGATAATTTCCAACGGTTCGGACTGGACAAGGTTTACTCCCCGCGATGAGTATCCTTATGTCAAAGGCGTTTACGAGTTGTATGGCGCCGCTGACAAAGTTGGCAATGCCCATTTCGCCGATGAGAGACATGATTACGGAGTATCCAAGCGTATGGCTGCGTATCCTTTCCTGGCCGAACACTTGAGTTTGAACCTGGCCGAAGTCCGGGACGCCGATGGGAACATAGACGAATCATTCGTAGTAGTCCATAAGCGTTCAGACCTGTTGGTCTTTGGAGCGGAAAACCCGTACCCAAAGGATGCCGTAAAGCCAAACACCCCGTTGCCGAAATAGATGGAAGGCGGCGACCGGCTGGATTACGAATACAACTCCAGCCAAACCGGCAATTGACGGATTATGATCCTTGGCTGTTGATGGTGGTTTTGGTAAGACCATTAAGATGTCAAGGCGGTCTCAGGATTTTCTGAATACAGCGACGACGTTTTCTATTTCCACAACGAAGAGCCGGTTATCGCCCTCAAAATCGACAGGGATGGCTCCTTTGGGATTAAAGAGGACTTTGTCATACTGTCGTAACGGTATGTCGGAGGACATCTCGACCTCTGCGGAGATCGAGACAATTCGGCCCGTGATGGTTGGTATCTCGATATTATCGGGCAGCTGTATTCCGCCCTTGGTCTGCTTTTTGTCCTCATCCTTGCGTATCAGGACACGTTTTCCGATCGGTTCGACGGTTTCGATGGCATTCGGATCATTTTCTTTGGGTTTTTCCATTATCTTTTCGGACCTTGCTAAAAAACATTTTTTTCATTAATACCGTGTTAAATCCAGCCGATGTAACTTTCGTGGTGATGTAAAAAGTTTTTTCCTCCTCCGGGGCAGTAGTGTGTTCCTGCGGGAATGCGTTACTGCCCTTTTTTTGTTTTTTTCTTAGTCTTTTTCTTCTTAGCCTTTTTTCTTCCTAACAGCACATCGGCTTTTTCCCAGGTGTCCGGGGGCCAGGTACCGTCTGCCTGGAGCTTTTTTAAATTGTCGAGCTGCTTGATGCTGACAATGGTCCTGCATCGCGGGAACTTGTTGCAGCCCATGAACGGGCCTTTTTTGCCTTGCCTTATTACCAGTTCGCCGGTCTTGCACTTGTAGCATTTGATGCCCGTAGGTTCTGGCGGGGGCTTTGGCGGCAGTACATTTCCGTCTTTATCGATGTTAAGGATCGTCTTGCAGTCGGGGTAATCCGAGCATCCGAGGAACGGACCGAATCTGCCGAACTTGTGAAGCATCGCTTTTCCGCATTTCGGGCATTTGTGTTCGGATTCCTTTACTTCGAGCATCTTGCCTTCCCTGTCGCATGGAGCAGCGAATTTACAATCGGGGTACGCCGAACAGCTGAGGAACTTTCCATTTTTGCCGAACCTGTAGACCATTTCGGAGTCACAGTCGGGGCATTTATATTCGCTTGGTGTCGTCTCTGCTTTTGCGTGCTTCATTTCTTCGACGGCCTTTTCGAGGTTTTCCCTGAACGGGCCGTAGAACTCGTTCAGGACGTCGATCCAGTCGAGGTGCTGCAGTTCAATCTTGTCGAGCTGGTCTTCCATGTGCCGGGTGAAGGCCAGGTCCATAAGCTTTGGAAAGAACTCGCAGAGTTTGTCGGTGACGACTTCGCCGATATCTGTGGCGTGGAACTTTCGTTCGATCGCCTCGACGTAGTTTCTGTCCTGTATGGTGCTGATGATAGAAGCGTAAGTACTTGGCCTGCCGATGCCCTCCTTTTCAAGGGCCTTGACCAGTGAAGCCTCGGTATATCGTGCGGGCGGTTTGGTAAAGTGCTGGTCGGCCCTTATCTCAACGGGCCTAAGAGAATCTCCTTTTTGCAGCTTCGGGATGTAGGGGTCGGTGCCGGTTGTCGGCCAAATCCTGGTGAATCCGTCGAAGACAAGGGTCCTGCCGGCAGTGCGGTATCTGCAGGGTCCGAGGGAAGTTCCTGCGAGGATCTCGACCGTGGTTGCATTCCACTGTGCCGGTGCCATCTGTGAAGCAACGAACCGTGCCCAGATAAGGTCGTAGAGCCTGTACTGCTCGTCGGTAAGGAAGGATCTTATATCGTCAGGGGTCAGGTCCGGGTCGGTTGGTCTTATTGCTTCGTGGGCCTGCTGAGCGGACTTTTTCGATGTATACAGGTTCGGCTTTTGCGGCAAATAGTCTTTGCCGATATTGTGTGAGATATAATTTCTTGCAGCGTTGAAGGCTTCTGGCGAGAGGTGCGTGCTGTCTGTCCTCATGTATGTGATGAGTCCCAGAGCGCCCATGGAGCCCAGGTCGATACCTTCGTAGAGCTGCTGTGCGATCCTCATGGTCCTCTTTGCAGTAAAGCCCAGCCGATTTGCCCCGGCCTGCTGAAGTGTTGAGGTTATAAAAGGCGCAGAAGGCCGGGAAGCAACCTGCTTTACCGTTATCTTGTCGACTTTGAAATCGGCAGAGTTCAGGGCACTTAGTATCCGGTTGGCCGCGGTGCCGTCATCGGCGTGGAATTTTTCGTCGTTTACGGTTACCAGTTCCGCCTTGAAGGCGTTGTTGGTTTTGAGCCATTCGTTCTGCTCGGCAATAGTCGGGTTCTTGCCGTTCTTTCCTTCGGAACCGATGAATTGCTGCCATTGTTTGGTATAGTCGCTGTTCAGATCGGCCGTAAAGACCGCCGGCAAGAGCCAGTACTCCCGGGTTTCGAATTGCCGGATCTGTTTTTCCCTGTCCACGATGATCTTTACGGCGACGGACTGTACGCGCCCGGCACTTAGGCCGCGTGCGACCTTTTTCCAGAGCAGGGGGCTGATCTGGTAGCCGACGATCCTGTCGAGTATCCGTCTGGCCTGCTGGGCCATGACTTTATCCATGTCAAGCTTGCCGGGATCGTCGAAAGCCTGCTGAATGGAATTTTTCGTTATCGCATTAAAGACCACGCGGTATGTCTTGTCTTCCGGGACCCCAAGGACTTGTGAAAGATGCCAGGCGATCGCTTCTCCCTCACGGTCGAGGTCGGTTGCCAGATACAGCGAATCGCATTTTTTTGCAGCGGTTTGTAAAGTGCTGACCGTCCGCTTTCTTCCGGGATTGATGTCGTAAGTAGGTGTAAAGTTATTTTCGATATCGACATTGATGCCCTTTGGCGGCAGGTCGCGGATGTGGCCCATCGAGGCCTTGACCTCAAAACCCGTACCGAGGTATTTGTTAATCGTCTTTGCTTTTGCGGGTGATTCGACAATTACAAGCGATTTTTTCTTTGTAGTTTTAGCCATAAATCAGACACCTAAAAACTTGATCTATAGTGCTCTTATCGCCGTGACAAGAGGCTTTTTTTCCGGAATTTGCGGCATAGAAGAAAGTAAATAACAGAGTTAGCGGCCAGATGTCAAGGAAAAAGACTTTTAGCCGCTTTTGGCAGGAAGCGGCCTGGTTCGCGATTTTTTACGGCCGATGCAAATACCTTGCGACATCCCTGGCAGTTATTTCGTATAAATGCATAGAGGGGTTAATTTTGAAAGGACAATACAATGTATCACATACCTGTTAAAAACTGGATGCATCATGTGCATATTCCCAAGCGGCACGATATGGCTATGAGGATGGGCCATGTGGTTCATGACGAGAGGTTCTGGGCTATAATGGGAGCAGCGATACTGCTGGGGTTGCTGATAACACTGGCGGTTTTGACTGCTACAAGCGGAAACCAGGGTCCTATTGTAAACCCTATGTATCCTTATTTTCCTTAATTGAGATATAAACGCCGGCTTTGGAACTGGTGGGTGAACCGCTTTTTTAGGGATATTTTTTTGACAAATGTTTTGTCTTCAGGGAGAATCTGTATACTAATGGGGTCAAGACAGATATCGGCAGGCGTAAACAAGACGTAATGGGGCTATTGTTTTTGGGAGGTGTATTATGAAAGTGATCGAATTTCTGGATAAGAATTCAGCCAAGTATGAAGTTTCTCATCACCGTTCGGTTTTCACGGCTCAACAGATGGCCGCTGAAGAACATGTTCCGGGTATGAATGTTGCGAAGCCCGTGATCATCAATGCCGACGGTGATTATTTTATGTGTGTACTTCCGGCGTGCTGTAAGGTGGATACGGACGCTATGAAAAGACACCTCGGGGCAGAAAAGATCGAACTGGCAGAGGAAAGTGAAATGGCAAAGCTGTTTCCGGATTGCGCTCTCGGCGCGGAGCCTCCATTCGGTAATTTGTACGGGCTTGTGACGCTCATGGACGAAACTGTTGAAGCCGATGAGTATATCGTATTTCAAGGCGGCACGCACGAAGATTCCATCAAGATGGAAACGCAGGAGTTTAAAAAACTCGTTCAGCCGAGGGTGCTGAGTTTTAGCTATCACAGCATTTGAGGCAAAGAGGCCGGCAGGGAAGTGTTTGCATTAATCGCCGATCAATAACTCATCCAGCAGGGGCTTTAGTTTTCTGATGGCGTTGCCTCGGTGAGAGACGGCGTTTTTTTCTTCGCTGCTTAGCTGGGCGACAGTTTTTTCGAGATGCGGCACGAAAAAGATCGGGTCATAACCGAAACCATTGGAACCGATCTGGTGTTCGGTGATAAGGCCTTCGAATTTTCCCTGCGTTTGGATAAGCACTTCGTCCGGACTTGCAAGGCAAAGACTGCACACAAATCTTGCGGTCCTTTTTTCAGCAGGAGTTTCTTTCAGTAAGTCTAAAACTTTGGCAATATTTTCATGGTCGATGACAGTTCGGTCGTCTGTTTTTTCTCCGGCGAATCTTGCCGAATGCACGCCTGGCGCTCCGTCCAGTGCATCTATGACCAAACCTGAATCATCGGCGATGGTCCACAGGCCTGTTGCCTTGGCATAGCCTAAAGCTTTTTTGCATGCGTTTTGTTCAAACGTATTTCCGTCTTCTGGGACTTCTGGTATTTCGGGAAAATCCGCAAGGTTTTTAAAGACAACATCGGCTGCGAGCATGGCGGACAGTTCTGCTAATTTTCCCGGATTCGTCGTCGCTACAAGGATGGTCCTGGACATAGCCGCGGCCTCGTAAAATCAGCTTAGAAGTTTTTTTAGTAGTGCCCTTTGAAAGTGCAGGCGGTTTTCGGCCTGGTCGAAGATGAGGGAATTTTTCGATTCTGCCACTTCGTCTGTTATCTCGAATCCGCGATGAGCAGGCAGACAATGCATGACTTTAGCCTCAGCTGGGGCGTGAGACATCAATTCGGCATTGACCTGGAAGCCGTTGAAATCTTCGGTGCGTTTGGTTTTTTCGGCTTCCTGGCCCATACTCGTCCATGTATCAGTATAGACGATATCGGCCCCGGCTACAGCGACGAGAGGGTCCGAAATCTGTCCGGCAGTATCCGGAGCGTTCTGATTTGTCCGGGCGATAAGTTCAGGATCGAGCTGATAACCTTCCGGAGAAGCGAGCACGATCTTCATGCCGAATTTTGCACATGCAAACACCAGCGAGCGGGCGACGTTATTGCCGTCTCCGATATAAGCGATCTTGAGTCCGTGCAGGTCCCCGCAATGTTCCCGAATGGTCAGAATATCAGCCATAGCCTGGCAGGGATGTGACCAGTCGCTCAAAGCGTTTATTACGGGAACATCTGCATATTCGGCTAATTCGACGATGGTGTCATGTACGAAGGTCCGCGCCATTATTCCGTGGACATACCGGCTTAAGACCCTTGCGGTGTCTTTGACCGGTTCACGTTTTCCGACCCCGCCGATATCTTCGGGTTTAATGTATATCGAGCTTCCTGCAAGATCGGTCATCGCGACCTGGAAGCTGATCCGTGTACGGAGTGAGGCCTTTTCAAAAAGCATGGCAAGAGTTTTTCCGGCAAGGCAAAGGTCCCGCCGGCCGGATTTGTATAATTGCTTGAGTTCGAGACTGAGTTCGAGAAGTTCCAGCAGCTGTTCGCACGTACACGAGTTGATCGAAAGGAAATTATCCATTTTCAGCACTCCCTGCTAAAACATTATCAAGGATTTTAACGGCCTGGTCGATCTGGGCTTGGGTTACCGTCATCGAGGGCATAAACCGCAGAACAGTTTCATGGGTGCAGTTTATCCGAAGCCCTTTTTCCAGGCATTTGGCGACTATCGCGGCACCGGCATCGTTTAGCTGTATCCCGATCATAAGTCCCTTGCCGCGGACATGGTCAATAACAGGGTACGAATCTTTTAGCTTCCGGAGTTTTTCCGCGGCGTACTGTCCCATTTTTATTGCATTGTCGAGCAGATGGTCCTGTTCAATCGCTTCTATAACCGCGATCGCCGCAGCGCAGGCCAGCGGATTTCCTCCGAAGGTCGAGGCATGAGTTCCAGGTACCAGAGATTTGGCGACTTCTGATACAGCCATCATCGCACCGATGGCGACGCCTCCGCCTAAGGCCTTGGCCATAGTGATGATATCAGGCTGAACATCGAAATGCTGATAGCCGAACCATTTGCCCGTCCTTCCGAGACCGGTCTGCACTTCGTCGAGGATCAAAACGGCGCCGTACTGGTCACAAAGCCGGCGTGCGGCCTGAAGATATTCGACCGTTGCGACGTTGATGCCGCCTTCGCCCTGTATAGGTTCGAGCATAACGGCAGCGACTTCGTCCGAAAATGCTTCCTTTAAGGCATCGATGTCGTTGAAGGGCACATATTCGAAGCCGGGCAGCATCGGCAGAAAACCGTCGTGGTACTTCGGCTGAGCCGAGGCTGTGACCGTGGCGAAAGTCCGCCCGTGGAAGCTGTTCTCGGCGGTGATGAATTTGTATTTTTCCCTCGGTGTATGTTTTCGCGCAAGCTTCATGGCCGCTTCGTTGGCTTCGGCGCCGCTGTTGCAGAAAAAGCATTTCCCTCCGAAAGCGCGTTTGGAAAGCATTTCCGCCAGTTTGCCCTGCTGTGGGATATAAAAGGTATTGTCCATGTGCAGGAGTTCGGCCGCCTGGTGGCGGATGGCTTCGACGACCTTTGGATGGCAGTGCCCGATTCCGCTGACCGCCCAGCCGGGAAACATATCCAGTATCTTATTGCCGTCCGCGTCGAAGAAGTAATTTCCCCGGCCTTTTACGACGGCTTTTGGCAGCCGGGTATAGTTGCCGATAACGTATTTATTAAATTGTTCGATCATCTCGTCGGTGTTCATGACATTTCCTCTGT